>NZ_CP102779.1:0-80763 GCF_024704525.1 Pandoraea commovens | reverse complement strand
TTGGTGCTATCGTATGCGCACCCACCAATATCCGGGAAGTCACACCAATGAAGAAAAAAACTTTGACAGCGAAGCCGAACAGTCAAACGGCGATTGCTGATCGAAATGTGACCATGACGAACTCCCTGACACGTGCTGCCCAGGGGCTGACGTTACCTGAGAAGCGTTTTGTTGCTGCGGCGCTTGCCAAGACAGACAGCACTGATGCGCGGGGCCTGATGGACGAGCGTATGCAAACTGTTCGTCTGACAGCGATGGAATACGCTGAAACATTCGATGTAACCCTCGACACGGCTTACGAACAACTGCAAGCCAGTTCGGCAGCACTGCAACAGCCGAAGGTGGTTGTCGAGCGGCAGACTCGGCGCGGAACGGTCAGGGAAGTTCGCAGTTGGGTCATTACCAGCAAGTACGCCAAAGGCGAAGGGTATGTGGAAGTGCGTTGGCACCCCGACTTGGTGCCCTTCTTGTTCGGGTTACGCAAGGAGTTCACAACGTACAAGCTGAAGCATGCGGCAGCCTATCGATCGATCTACACTTGGCGATTGTTTGAGTGCCTCAAGTCGTGGCAGGGTGCCGGGCGTTGGTCGCCGCAGATCGGTGAATTCCACGACGCGATCGAAGCCACTCCGACCGCGCGCGCGAATTTCAAGGAATTGCGCCTGAGAGTGATTGAGCCAGCGGTCAAGGAGATGAAGGAGAAGAATGGATTGATCGTGGAATGGATCCCGGTGAAAGCTGGCCGCAAAGTCATCGCGCTTCGATTCAAGTTCACCCCGGACCCTCAAGGCAACCTGGCATTCTGAGCCGGGCCGCTCCACCAGTTCTGCGCAAGCCCGCCGAAATGCGTGTCCATGTTGTAACCGGGCAGTTCCACCAATAGCCATAGGTGCAGGACCGGGAAATTCCACCATTAGCCCGTGAGTGATCCATGTCCGGGCGGCTCCACCAGTAGGCGTAGGTTCGTAACCGGGTCGCTCCACCAATAGGGTGTCTGGGATGACCGGGAGACTCCACCAATAGCCTCGAATCCTTTACCGGGCCGTTCCACCAATAGGTGCAGTTGCGTAACCGGGCGGCTCCACCAGTAAGGCTTAGGGACTCCCAAGGGGACGGTCCTGTGGATAATGCCGGGTGTTTACACCATAGTCCGGGCGGCTCCACCAGCAAACCGGGAAACCCCACCAATAGACCGGGCGAACACACCAATAGCACCGCTGGAAGCCCCGTAGAACAAGGCTATTGGTGGGGCTAAAACGGTTTTAAAACGGAGAATATTATTTAAAACGTTAACCCCGACTTATCCACAGGCACATGTTCTTCACCCGATAGCAAGAACAACAGCGCGCCTACGGCGCGGGAACAACCCCTGTCCAAAACCCCTCCCGTCGCCTGCCCTATCCCCTAAAAAACACTCCCCTGCCCTTCCCTCCAAAACCTCAAATTGAAATTGAACAACACCAATCCGATTTCAATGCCCGAGGAGGCCTGCCGTAAGCGCCTGGCCTTCCCGGCCACCCGCTAACGGCGCGATAAGATCGCCAACGCCGGCAGGCCGGCGCTGCCGATCAACGCGCTCGTGTGCTCGCACCGGCCCTGATACCCTGATAGACATACAGTGTCTAAACCCCGTTAGCCAACAAAGGGGCTCGCCCCATCCCAAGATGGGCCACAGACACGCGAAAAGCCTCTCAGGGAGGCTCGGTGTTCTGTCTGAGGGGTCTGGAGCCACCTGAATCGAAAATCGCGGCTATACCGGCCAGCATGGAAACTAGGTGCCCTTGGTCACTCTGGGTATTGTGGTCGCGCTTGAGGGGTGGCTACGCGGTAGCCAGTAGCAGAAAATATTGTTCTAAGGTCTCGAGCGATAACGGACCGTCGAGAAATGTACGCAATGCGTCACCCAAGCCGAAACCGAATGGTGCAAGATCATGGCTCCCGCTTGCGATGCGCTGGGTCTCGGCCACACTGACACGTCTTTGATCTGTCGTCCAAGGGCATCCCGTCGCTCGCAATCATACGGAAGGCCGCACGCTGAAATGCCCTTGGGTCACTGAATATCGGGGTCGCCTCAGAAAACGGAAAATAAAGCACGCTAAGCCCTTACTTACCCAGATGTTTGACTGTTCGTGGCACTTTCACCATGGCAATTGCAATTGCCCAACCCTTGCAAAATGCCGCACGCCTCTACAGATCGAGAGCCAGAACACTTCTCGCGCAAATCAACCAAGTGCCGTTTTAACTGCAACAGCGCGGACACACGCATTTCCACCTGTTGAATATGGGCCTCCAGCAGCGTGTTGACCTCCCCACAGTCCTGCATCGGGTTGTCTCGCAGACCCAGCAATGCGCGAATCTCGCTCAACGTCATGTCGAGCGAACGGCAATGACGGATGAATTGCAAGCGCTCAATGTGCGCCTCACCGTACAGCCGGAAGTTGCCACCGCTTCGCGCTGGCTTCGGCAGTAGCCCTTCCTTCTCGTAGTAGCGGATGGTCACGACCTCGCACCCAGAGCGCTTGGCGAGGTCGCCAATTCTGATTTCCATGCATCAATCTCCAATTATCACTTGACTCTATAGTGACTATAGAGATTTTAATGGAGGCTGAATAGAAGATTTTCAGGAGTTACTCATGAGCGAATGCGCTTCAAAGGTGTGTGGCTGCACGACTGAGCCGATCATCCAACCCACGGCACCGGCCCCGCTGGCAACCGGATCGGCTCAAGCGGTGTACCGCATCGAGAACATGGATTGCCCGACCGAAGAGGCGCTGATCCGAAGCAAACTGGCCGGTCTGGCGGGGGTGGCGGGTCTTGAATTCAACCTGATGCAACGTACCTTGGCCGTGCAACACGAATTGCCTTCGTTGTCTCCCGTCGAGCAGGCGCTGAAGGCCATCGGCATGCAAGCTGTGCGCATGGATCAGGCGTCGGCCGAGCAGACGACCAAGCTGTCCATTGCCAAGATGGATTGCCCGACCGAAGAGACGTTGATCCGCAACAAGCTCGGCACCGTGGCCGGTGTTGCTGATCTCGATTTCAACCTGATGCAGCGCACGCTGTCGGTACGCCATGCGAACCAGGTTCTGCCAGACGTGCTCGTGGCACTGCAAGCGCTTGGATTCGAGGCGCAGGTCGTGGACACGGCAGAGGTCGCATCTCCATCCGCCGCCCCTGTGACCACGCCGACCAACTGGTGGCCGCTGGGCATCTCCTTGGTCACTGCATCGGCGGCCGAGGCGGTCTACTGGCTCCACAACGGCAATCACTGGTCGGTTGTCGTTCTGGCGCTTGTCGCGGTCTTCACGGGTGGCCTCTCCACCTACAAGAAGGGGTGGATTGCGCTCAAGAACCGTAATCTCAATATGAACGCCCTCATGTCGATTGCGGTCACGGGTGCCATGTTGATCGGCCACTGGCCCGAAGCGGCAATGGTGATGGTACTGTTCGCGCTGGCCGAGGTAATCGAAGCCAAATCGCTGGATCGCGCTCGTAACGCTATCCGTGGCCTGCTCGACCTGACCCCGGAACAGGCCACGGTACAGCAGGCTGACGGCACATGGCGCGAGGTGGGCGCCAAGCAAATCACCATCGGCGCCCGCGTCCGGGTCAAACCAGGTGAGCGCATCGCCCTTGATGGTGAGGTGCTGGAAGGCCGCTCTGCCGTCAACCAAGCCCCGATCACGGGTGAAAGCCTCCCGGTCGAAAAATCCCCCGGTGATTCGGTGTTCGCTGGCACGATCAACGAATCCGGCTCGTTCGAGTACCGCGTCACCGCCTTGGCCAACAACTCCACTTTGGCCCGGATCATTCACGCGGTAGAGGCTGCGCAAGGTAGTCGTGCGCCGACTCAGCGTTTTGTCGATCAGTTCGCCCGCTGGTACACCCCCGTTGTATTCGGCGTTGCCATCGCCGTCGCGTTGTTGCCGCCGCTGTTCATGGGTGCGGCATGGCTCGACTGGATCTACCGTGCATTGGTTCTGCTGGTGGTCGCCTGCCCGTGCGCACTGGTGATCTCTACACCGGTCAGCATCGTCAGCGGCCTGGCCGCCGCCGCTCGCCACGGCATTCTCATCAAAGGTGGCGTCTATCTGGAAGAAGGCCGCAAGCTGCGCTGGCTGGCTCTGGACAAGACCGGCACGATCACGCACGGCAAGCCCGCACAGACCGACTTTGTCACATGGGGCAATGCACTCGCCTCGGACAGCCGCAGCATCGCTGCCAGTCTGGCGGCCCGCTCAGACCATCCTGTATCCAAGGCGGTGGCACAGGCCGCGCAGACGGACGGGGTTGCCTTGCTCGACGTGGCCGAATTCAACGCGCTGCCCGGTCGGGGTGTGCAAGGCCAAATCAACGGTGCGACCTACCATCTGGGCAACCACCGGATGCTCGAAGAGCTGGGGCAGTGCACACCAGAGCTGGAGCAGCGCATCGCTGCGCTGGAAACCGCTGGCAAGACCGTCGTGATGTTGGTAGGCGCAAAGGCGGTACATGCCTTATTCGCCGTAGCGGACACCATCAAGGACAGCAGCAGGACCGCCATCGCCGAGCTGCACGCACTGGGCATCAACACCATGATGCTGACCGGCGACAACCCCCATACGGCACAGGCCATTGCCGCACAAGCCGGAATCGACCGTGCGCAAGGCAACCTACTCCCAGATGACAAATTGCGCGAAGTGGAGCAACTGGCCCGAAGCGGCAAGGTTGGCATGGTCGGTGATGGCATCAACGATGCCCCGGCCTTGGCGCGTGCGGACATCGGCTTTGCAATGGGAGCGGCTGGCACAGATACCGCAATCGAGACCGCCGACGTGGCCCTGATGGACGACAACCTGCGCAAGATTCCGACCTTCGTGCGCCTGTCGCGTGCGACGGCGCAGGTGCTGATGCAAAACATTGTGCTGGCCCTTGGCATCAAGGCAGTATTTCTGGTACTGACCTTCACGGGTCAAGCGACCATGTGGATGGCGGTGTTTGCTGATATGGGGGCCAGCTTGCTCGTCGTTGGCAATGGCTTGAGGCTGTTGCGCAAATGAGCTGGAAATTCTTTCTCTACGACTGGGGTGGTCTGAACATCGCGTTGTTCCAAGCCATCAACATGAGCACACCTGCAGCGCTGGAACCGCTGGCATCGTTCTTCAACCTTGTGATAGGCAACTACTTGTAGTGACTCGCGTTTGAAAACGGCCCGACTTGCAATCAGCGGCTTTTCCGACTCAGATTATTTGCAACTGACCGCACAGTCAGACTCACATTATTTGCAAATGAACTTGCAATCGTAGCGACCGACTCGCATTCCGTCGCCGCTGACTCAGATTATTTGCAATTGAAAACCGCCGGTGGAGTCGTGCTGGATGTTGGGCCTCAACCGAATATTGGCACCGTTGGACTGCGGGTCTGAACGGCTGCAACAGGCACTTACCGGTATTTGCCATTTGTGATCTGGCTGCTCCAGACCCGTCATTGACAACCGGGGATCGACAGGCAGCTATGTAGCTGCCACTTCATCAAATCGAGCACCCGCCATGGGCTGTTAAGAGTCATCCACCACAGTCAGCTTACGGGCAGGCCAGTAGTGTGATTTCTGTGGGCAGGTCAGCAGCATTGAGCCAGACCAATCGCTAGCAGGCACACAACCTACCCAGAGAAATAGCGGTAGTGGTACAAAGCAAATGGGATAAAACTGAACAACGGACAGCGAGCCTATAAACGGTCATTTATGCTGCTTCTTACACAGCGCGGCGCTTAACTCGCCACGGCCAGCACAATGAGCTTGACAATCAGAAGCCCAGCGGCGATCACGAGGTACCCGCGCAGCACCAGCATCCACATGCGGCTCGATAGGCTCAACCGCGCGGGGGCAAGGGTTTCCATCGCGGGCATGCGCCAGTTGTCACGCTCTGCTTGGGTCATTGCCGGAAGGTTGTCCTCGATAGCTTGAACGCCTTGTTTGCGCTCGTAGAGCTTGACTGCGAAAGCCAGGACCGCGCCGATGACGGTGCCGCCGATCAGCACCCCCAGGATGTACGCGTCGCTGATGTCCGGAAACAGCACCGCAGCGGTAAGAATCACCGAGAGCATTACCAGCACGGCAATGATGGCGGCAGTGAACCAGTTGAGCCTCTTTGAATTGGCCCAAGGACCCAAAACGGCCTTGTCATTGCACAACAAGAGCAGGAAGACCGTGGCGCTTGGCAACAGAACCCCAGCCAGGGTCTGGACCAGATTAGTGAGCAATCCCAGTGGTGTGCCGGGTGTGAGCACCAAGGCAGCTGCAACGATGATCAGGCCAATATAGACCGCATAGAAGGCTTTGGCGTCGCTGGGCTTGCGGTGCAGGGAGTGCTTCACGGCAAGCGTGTCTCCAATGGCATACGCTGTAGAGAGTGAAACAGCCAAAGCACCGATGATGGATGCGTCGATGAGCGCGATGGCGAAGAAAACGCCAGGTACGCGGCCATAGTATTTTTCAAGTCCGTTGGCGATGCCCAGCGCGTCGGTGAAGTTTCCGAATTCCGGTTGTCCGCCAAAGGTTTGCGCTGCGAAAGCGATCATGGCTACGGCACCCACAACCACCATGACGATGCCAATCCAGAGGTCGGCCTTTTGGTACTTGATGAACTGAGGAGTGATGCGCTTGTCGATGACGTAGCTCTGCTGGAAGAAAAGTTGCCAAGGAGCGACAGTAGTGCCCACGATGCCGATGATGAGCAGCATGACCTCGCTGAGTTTGCTGTCCTTGGGCATTTGCGGTACCAGAAAGTCGTGGGCGATCTGCGTGGGGGCCGGGTGGACCATGATCACGATTGGAATCAGCAGCAAGCTTGCAAACACCAGGAACAACGAAAACCGCTCGAAGCGGCGGAAGTCGCCCGTACTGGCGGCACCGATGATGATCACCGCCGCGATGCCTACACCCCAGATGCGTGAGACGCCCAGGTAGTCGAGCCCGAGGCTGATGCCAATGAACTCGGTCACGATGGTCAAGGCATTGAGCAGGAACAGGTCGATGACGCTGAATGCGCCCCAGAACTTGCCGAACCGTTCAAAAATGAGGCGAGCGTGCCCCACGCCGGTAACCGCACCAAGGCGCAACACCATTTCTTGATTGACATACAGAACAGGCACCAGCAGCAAAAGGGTCCAGAGCAACGAGGTGCCGTAGTTTTGTCCGGCTTGCGTGTAGGTACCGAAGGCCCCCGCATCGTTGTCGCCAACCATCACGATCAGGCCTGGGCCAAGGATCGCGAGCAGGGTTTGCCAACGCTGTTTCCAGCTTGTGCGCGCGCTGTGGTCGCCGAGCTTGATGGTGCCAAAGGCACCGCGGATATCGCCGATGTGGGCGCTGTCGAGTACGGCGCTTGATCCGACCTTGACGGCCTCGTTCATGGTGTTGAATTGGGTCATGATGTTTCTCCCGGATTCATGGTTCGAGCGATCAGCAGGCGCTGATCAGCATGGACAGCAGCGGTCCGCGAGAAGCGGCAGCGATAGGGTCGTAGTGCTGGCTGGCCTTCTTGACCCGGCGGGTGAAAGCGGCGAGACGAACCCGGGCCACGGCAGTGGCGGCAAAGTGGATGATGAATTTCATGGCAACTCCTTTTTGACATCGATCTATAGGGACCGAGATCGACAAGCGCATGCCGCAGGCGACCGAAAACGTTCAGGCGAACGCTTCGGCGCAAACGAGATGCGCGAATGCAAACAAACTTAGGAGATGTGCCCCGACGCCAAGAACTGGCTCCGGATGAGAGAACTGCAACACATCGTCCTGCTGAAACCAGCGGGACGACGCGGAAAAAGGCCGCCTACGTACGCGCTGGGTTGTTCGCCTTGGGCGAACAGGCACTAGGGCCAGATTCCATGGAGATAGCTCCGTTGTTGAGATGCGCGTATTTTCGTATTGACAGTTGCGCGAGTCAACCTCTTGGAAGCGTTTGTTGCCCATAAAACCACTTTGTTTTGTAAAGAAATTCCACAATGCAACGCTTATTGCAGGCAAGTGAGAATCAACCGCATTAGTGTCGTCAGTTGTCTTGCGTGCTTTTATGTTCATGCGTCAGACACTGTCTTGATGTTGCAATAAGGTATGGTTAGGGTCGGGCACAGACAATCCCGCCTCTTTCATAAACCTCATCGCCATGCAATTTTCAGAAATACCCCAAGACCACGAAGAGAGCACCCAGACCGTAGCAGAGCGCGCCGCCGCCACATCTCGCAGCACTTGGGTCAGTGTGGTGGTCAATGTGCTTCTTTCTGCAACACAAATTGCCATCGGCATTCTGTCCAAGTCTCAAGGCTTGATCGCTGACGGTATCCATTCGCTGTCCGACTTGGTGGCGGATTTCGTGGTGCTTTTTGCAAGCCATCACAGCAAGAAAGACGCAGACGAGGACCACCCGTACGGACACCATCGATTCGAGAACGCGGCTTCCATGTTGCTCGGCATATTGCTGCTGGTGGTTGGCGTTGGAATGATCTGGTCGGCGTTCATGAAGCTGCGCAACCCAGAATCTATCGCGCAGGTGCATGCCATGGCGCTGTGGGTTGCTGGCATCGCGCTGGTGGCAAAGGAGTCGCTGTTTCGCTACATGCTGGCCGTTGCGAAGCGTGTCAAGTCAAGCATGCTGATTGCCAACGCGTGGCACGCGAGGTCAGATGCCGCTTCATCTTTGGTTGTAGGGCTTGGCATCGTCGGCAATTTGATGGGCTACCCCATATTGGACCCGATCGCGGCGCTAATCGTCGGATTCATGATCGCGCGCATGGGCTGGGAGTTTGGTTGGGAGGCCATGAATGACTTGATGGACCGTGGTATTGACGAAGAAGAACTGGCAGCAATCAAAAAGACCTTGCTTGAAACGCCAGGCGTGGATGGCGTTCACGACCTAAAAACCCGCAAGATGGGTGACATGGTGGTGGTCGATGCGCACATCGAAGTGGATGCATCATTGACCGTCGAAGTGGGACACAACATCGCAGTGGATGCCCGTAGGCGGGTCATGCAAAGGCACCGCGTTCTCAACCTGATGGCCCATGTTGACCCCAGCCACAAAGCGGATTTAGACCACGCGCAGGTTTAGTGTGGCGCTTTCAACTACTGGCTAGTCACTGACGGGGCCAGTAATCCTTGAAATCTACGCCACATTCTTGGTGTTCAGGCACCGGGTTGGAGGTCAGGTTTAGAGCTCGCCATTTGAGCAGAACTATGTCAACAAACGCGGCCTTGCGGGTCTTCGTTTTGCCCCATTGCTGACATCCAATTTTTAGGCAATCAATCGAAAAACGCGCTCAACCGCCATTTTTACGCGCTTTCAGACCGCCGCCGATAACGCAGGGCATCCCAGCATTTCGTGCTGGTTGCTTACCTGGGGGTTGGATGAATATGCCGTGTCCATCTGGGCTATACCCTAACCTGATGTCAGATGCTTGGCGCAAAGCACGTCAGAATAGAGTTGTAGTTTGTATTTATTGACACAAGCCGCCAAGGGTAATGGATTTCATCCTGACACTTTTACCTTTGGAGGCACCTTGCAAGGTCAACGCATTGGCTATATCCGCGTCAGCAGCTTCGACCAGAACCCTGATCGGCAACTGGAGCAAATCGAAGTCGGTAAGGTATTCACCGATAAGGCTTCCGGCAAGGACACGCAACGTCCCGAACTTGAAAGGCTGCTGGCCTTTGTGCGCGAGGGCGACACCGTGGTGGTGCACAGCATGGACAGGTTGGCACGCAATCTCGATGACCTGCGCCGCATCGTTCAGGGGCTGACACAACGGGGCGTGCGGATGGAGTTTGTCAAAGAAGGGCTGGCGTTCACCGGCGATGACTCACCGATGGCCAATTTGATGCTGTCGGTCATGGGGGCTTTTGCGGAGTTCGAGCGCGCACTGATCCGCGAACGCCAGCGCGAGGGAATCGTGCTGGCCAAGCAGCGCGGTGCCTACCGGGGACGAAAGAAATCGCTGAACAGCGAACAAATTGCCAAGTTGAAACAGCGAGTCGCGGCAGGCGATCAAAAAACCTTGGTGGCCCGTGACTTCGGCATCAGTCGCGAAACCTTGTACCAGTACCTGCGGGAAGACTGATCATGCCGCGCCGCTCAATCCTGTCCGCCACCGAGCGCGAAAGCCTGCTGGCACTACCAGATGCCAAAGACGAACTGATACGGCACTACACGTTCAACGAAACCGACCTATCGGTGATCCGCCAGCGTCGCGGCGCTGCGAATCGATTGGGCTTCGCCGTGCAGCTTTGCTACTTGCGATTCCCTGGCATCTTCTTGGGCATCGATGAGCCTCCGTTTCCGCCCCTGTTGCGCATGGTGGCCGCACAACTCAAGGTGCCGGTGGAAAGTTGGAACGATTACGGCCAGCGCGAGCAGACGCGGCGGGAGCACTTGGTCGAGCTGCAAACGGTGTTCGGGTTCAAGCCCTTCACCATGAGTCACTACCGGCAAGCCGTGCATACATTGACCGAGCTGGCCTTGCAGACCGATAAAGGGATTGTGCTGGCCAGCACCCTTGTCGAAAACCTGCGGCGGCAGAGCATCATCCTGCCCGCCATGAATGCCATCGAGCGCGCGAGCGCCGAGGCCATCACCCGTGCCAACCGGCGTATTTACGCGGCGTTGACCGATTCTTTGTTATCGCTCCACCGTCAGCGCCTGGACGAACTTCTCAAGCGCAAGGACGGCAGCAAATTGACGTGGCTGGCATGGCTGCGCCAGTCGCCCGTCAAGCCGAACTCTCGGCATATGCTTGAACACATCGAGCGCCTCAAGGCTTGGCAGGCGCTTGACCTTCCCGCAGGCATCGAGCGACAAGTTCACCAGAACCGCCTGCTCAAGATCGCCCGTGAGGGTGGGCAGATGACGCCTGCCGATCTGGCAAAGTTCGAGATGCAACGACGCTATGCCACTCTGGTTTCGCTGGCCATTGAAGGTATGGCCACCGTCACCGACGAAATCATCGACCTGCACGACCGCATCATTGGCAAACTATTCAACGCCGCCAAGAACAAGCATCAGCAGCAGTTTCAGGCTTCCGGCAAGGCGATCAATGACAAGGTGCGGATGTATGGCCGCATCGGCCAAGCCTTGCTGGAAGCCAAACAGAGCGGCGGCGATCCGTTCGCCGCCATCGAGGCCGTAATGCCGTGGGATACCTTCGCCGCCAGCGTCACGGAGGCGCAAAAGCTCGCGCAGCCGGAGAGCTTCGACTTTCTGCATCGCATCGGTGAAAGCTACGCCACGTTGCGCCGCTACGCGCCGCAGTTCCTGGACGTACTTAAGTTACGGGCGGCACCAGCCGCCAAGGGCGTACTCGATGCCATCGAGGTGCTTCGCGGCATGAACAGCGACAACGCCCGCAAGGTGCCCGCCGACGCGCCGACCGCATTCATCAAGCCACGCTGGGCGAAACTGGTGCTCACGGACGATGGCATTGACCGGCGCTACTACGAGCTGTGCGCCCTGTCAGAGCTAAAGAACGCGCTGCGATCAGGCGATGTCTGGGTGCAGGGTTCGCGCCAGTTCAAGGACTTTGATGAGTACCTGGTGCCGGCCGAGAAGTTCGCTACTCTGAAGCTGGCCAACGAATTGTCGCTGGCAGTGGCCACCGATTGCGATCAGTATTTGCACGACCGACTGGCATTGCTGGAACAGCAGCTTGCCACCGTCAACCGCATGGCGGCGGCCAATGATCTGCCGGATGCCATCATTACCGAGTCCGGCCTGAAGATCACGCCGCTGGAAGCGGCGGTGCCGGAGACCGCACAAGCCCTAATCGACCAGTCGGCGATGCTGCTGCCACACGTCAAGATTACCGAACTGCTGATGGAAGTTGATGAGTGGACAGGCTTCACCCGGCATTTCACGCATCTGAAGACCGGCGACACGGCCAAGGACAAAACCTTGCTGCTGACGACGATCCTGGCTGATGGCATCAATCTCGGGCTAACCAAGATGGCCGAGTCCTGCCCAGGCACGACTTACGCCAAGCTGTCGTGGCTGCAAGCCTGGCACATCCGGGATGAAACGTACTCAACGGCGCTGGCCGAACTGGTCAACGCGCAGTTCCGGCAATCCTTTGCCGGAAACTGGGGCGATGGCACCACGTCATCGTCGGATGGCCAAAATTTCAGAACCGGCAGCAAAGCGGAGAGCACCGGGCATATCAACCCGAAGTATGGAAGCAGTCCAGGCCGGACGTTTTATACCCATATCTCCGACCAGTACGCGCCCTTCAGCACCAAGGTAGTCAACGTCGGCGTGCGTGATTCAACCTATGTGCTCGATGGCCTGCTGTACCACGAGTCGGACTTGCGGATCGAGGAGCACTACACCGACACAGCGGGCTTTACCGATCATGTCTTCGGCCTGATGCACCTACTGGGCTTCCGATTCGCGCCACGTATCCGAGACCTGGGCGACACCAAGCTATTCATCCCAAAGGGCGATGCCGCCTATGACGCGCTCAAGCCGGTGATTAGCAGCGACCGGCTGAACATCAAGCAGATACGCGCCCATTGGGATGAAATCTTGCGGTTCGCCACTTCGATCAAGCAGGGTACGGTGACGGCCTCGCTGATGTTGCGCAAGCTCGGCAGCTATCCGCGTCAGAACGGACTGGCCGTTGCACTGCGCGAGCTGGGGCGCATTGAGCGCACGCTGTTCATACTGGATTGGCTGCAAAGCGTGGAGCTGCGCCGCCGCGTGCAGGCCGGACTCAACAAAGGCGAGGCGCGCAACGCGCTGGCCAGGGCGGTGTTCTTCAACCGACTGGGCGAAATCCGCGACCGCAGTTTTGAGCAACAACGCTACCGGGCCAGCGGCCTCAATCTGGTAACGGCGGCCATCGTGCTTTGGAACACGGCCTATCTGGAACGGGCAACCAATGCTTTGAACGGGCACGGCAAACCGGTAGACGAGACGCTGTTTCAATACCTGTCACCGCTGGGGTGGGAACACATCAATCTGACCGGCGATTACCTCTGGCGCAGCAGCACCAAGGTCGGCGCAGGCAAGTTCAGACCGTTGCGACCACTGCCACCGGCTTAACGTGCTTTATTTTCCGTTTTCTGAGACGATCCCAATATCGAACTGCCACGAGTACCACTCGGGCCGTCCACGTGCGGTTTGTTAATGTACATGGATAGCTATCGGATATCTAGTAGATATCCGATGTCACTTCCGACCGGCGCGTTCTCGGAGGAATGCGTCCAAAGCCTGGCGAAGCAATTCGCCCCGCGGAATCTCCATGTCATCCGCCGTCGCGTGGAAAAGCTCGATGGTTTCGGACGTCGCCTTAATATTGAATTGCTGATTACGACCTGTTCGATACCGTCGAGGGGTATGGCGAGGGGGGTCCTGCGGTCGCTCTGTGGACTTCGGCGCCGGCTTCGTCGGAGCTAACGCAGTTGTCGGCTTCGGCTCGGGCGAGGCATTCTGGTTTGGACGACGACTCGGGAAATTTTCTGTCTGCGCAAGCGATTCAATCATCTCCGGCGGGACATCGCGCCGCTGGCCAGCCGATCGCGGGGCGAAATCGCCGAGATCCTTTAATGCGGCAGCTGGATCGATACGGGTCGACATTTACGCCACCTCCTGTTGGTTCGAATTTTCTTGTGCAGTTTCGCGCAAGATGGAAATTACCTCTGCGGCAAAGGCTTCCGCATTCGCAATGGCCTTATCAACGTTTGACACTTGCGATCTGTCCAGGTGGGACAGGGGTTCAGCGAAAGAGAACATCGCTTTGAATGCCTCGCGCTCCACGATTTCGGTGCTGAGGACTCGAACGCCGGCAGCAGCATAGGACGCGATGATGTGAGTCATCGTTCGTGTTCGGATGGCCGCGCTGGTTCGGGTCAGAAGAATGCGGTAAGGGACTGTTCGACGCGACATCTTTTCTTGCTGCTTGACGACGCGGAGCCCTCGTGTTGCTTGCTCGGCATCCAACTGTGATCCCTGTGTCGGAATGATGACCAGGTCCGCTTGGCTTACCGCTAACAAAACAATCTTGGCGGCCGTCCCTTCAAGGTCTACGACGGTGAAGGTATTTTTCTGTGCCGCCTCATCGATGACGTCGAGGATGTTTTCTTCGTCCACATCCGAGTAAATCGTCAATCGTTCGGGCTTGTGCTCGCCCTTCCCCCATTGAGTCAACGGTCGGTTCGGGTCGCCGTCGAGGAGACCAACATCAGCATGGTTTGCTAGTTCCTGCGACAGCAGTACTGCGGATGTGCTTTTTCCAACACCACCTTTAGGACTGACGAAGACGATGACAGGCACGATTCAACTCCTTTGGGTTGGCACCGAGCGTTTCGCAAGGCACTTAGTTGAAAACGGCTACCACTTTGGTATCCGCTGAGATATCCGTTAGCTATCGGTTATCCGAAGGATATCATGATACCAAATGGATATCTAGTTGGTATCCATTTTCTACGGTGTTGTTTTATGGATACTGGATAGCTATCTGGTATCCGATTTTCACCCCGGTTTCAAATGGTCTGGTGCCGGTTTTCATGTTGGCTACCAGATAGCTACCAAGTGAATTGCTGGATTGACCGGTGAGCTATGGAGATATCGGATAGCTATCTGTTGTTGCCGCCTTGGGCCGTGAAATGTGCGCTGTCCGCTTTTGTTAGCTATCCGATATCCGATCCATTTGATCGTCATACGCTCGACGTGCTCGCACTTAAGCATTGGATATCAGATAGCTATCTGTTGGAGCATTTCAGCGCTCTGGCGCTGGTGTCTGTTGGGTGCTGGATAGCTAAGCGATATCACTTGGATAGCTTTCGCGTAGGTCGGCCGAGGAAAGATTCGCGAGCTATTTGGATTTTGACGTGTATCGGATAGCTATCCGATATCGACTTGGGTTTCGGAGAGCGACCAGGACGGGATATCAGATAGCTACCAGTTTACTAACAGGTATCTCCAACGTGATGTGAGGCCAAGTGGTGACTTCTGTGATTAGGTTATCGGATAGCTATCAGATATCTCCATCTTGGGAGAAGAGTGCAGCGTGGAGACACGATCGTGACGGCTATACGGAGTCCGCAATGTGGTGCTGGCGTGGTTGCTGGCCACGCCTATGCCTACGGTTATGCATTGTGTCGGGGGGCGTCGGGAAGGGGGCATGCCCGGATAAAGCGGGAAACGACACATAACGCCAAGGGTAATAAAAACGCACCGCCTTATGCGCCGGAATGGTCACCATTCTGCTACGTCAGGGCGCGACGGGGCGCACTCGGGCGCGTGGCCAGCCGCGCACCGGTGGTGGCGGTCGGGGCGCGGGATCGGCATCGATCGGGGCGGCGAGGACACCGGGCGGCCTCACGTGTATGGCGCCGGCCTGCCGGTCGATGGGCGGCCCGTGCAGCGTTGGTTCGCCGTCATAGATAGGAATTATTCTCATCACGACATTTACAGTACTCCAATACTCTTAAGCGCTATTTTTCTGCTTTTTATCTGGCGTTTTACATTGCCTCTGGCCTAAAATGCCGGTAGTTCAATGACTTAGCGGAGACGCGATGGCAGCGACCTGCATCGTCTGCGGCGAGCCGGCAGGCTCGAAGGAACACCTCTGGCCGGCGGTGCTGGGCGGGCGGGTGACCGCGCGACGCATTTATTGCCAGACGCACAATCGTCGCTACGGCGCCCTGGTCGCACAGCTGGGCGAGCGGCTGCTGCCATTCAACGGCATGCTCGGCGTGGTGCCCGACAATGACAAACACAAACGCCGCACGCCCATGAAGGTGCCCGTACCGGGCAGCGACGCCACCGTCGACATGTCCGACCATGGCACGCACAAGCGCGATCGGCAGGGCATCGACTTTTCGGATCCCGTGGCGCTACTCGCGCACCGCCGCGCAGCGCAGGGTGAAGCCGATGGCCCGTGGCCACCGGCTTACATCCTGCCGGCGACCGGTAAGGGCTACTTCAGCCTGGGCGATCGCTGGACGCTGGCGGGCGCGACCTATATCGCACAGACGCTGTTCGCGAGCGCTTTCCCCAACCTTGTACGCACGGATCCCATGCAGCCATGCATCGCCTACACCGCCGCCGTTGCAGAGCTGCTTTTCGCGATGCAGGAAGCACGTAAGGACTTCGGCCTTGACCCGACCGTGATAAGCGTGGAGGCACTTGGTGAGGTGATGCACGATGCAAGCGTGACCGGCGCCATCGCCGGCGTGCATCAGGCGATGGACGCGCTCGATGGTCGGGCCTTCCAAGGTTGGGTCTGGTCGCCGATGACACCGCATCCCGAAGACGAATTCGGCCTGTGGCACCGCGTGGTAGTGGGCATCGACGGCACGGACGGCCTCATGTTCGGACGAGTGCGGTTTTTCGGGGAGTTTGAGCTGGCGATGGTCTTCGGTTGGGCGCCGGCGCATGCGAGCGGGCAGGTGACCTACCACATCAATCCGCTCACCACCACGGCCAAGGGGTCAATGGCGATCGAGCGCAGTGCAACCCCGAGCGACCGGCCACCGATGACTGGTCGCAAATTGTTGGACATGCCACGCGAGGCCAATCAGCAACATTTCAATGCAGCACTGGATTCATTAAGCCGCAAGCGGGAAGCGTATCTCGTTGCCTATGTGGCGTCGCAGTGGGCCGAACGTTTTGCGCTGGCCCAACACGAGCGTGAAGTTAGTGCATTGGCATGGGCGATGTTGAACCAGCAGATCCAGTTTGCGAACATCCACCTGTGCAACGTCGTCCAGACTCGCCTGGCGTCGATGGCACCCACAGAGTCTCCGGAGATGGCGCGCCGGCTGAGCCAGCTTATTGAGCGCGACGACACCCGCGCAGCGGGCGTGAGCGAGGTGTGCGAAACGGCGCTTTGGCACATTGCCGATGCGCTACGGACATCCACGGTGCAAACGTGGCGCTTAGGCCACTTAGATCGGCGAGGCGTGTCGTATTTGCTCAATGGCGAACTCGGCCGGATCACCGTGGACACGATGGTGGAATTCCTCGTGGGCTTGAGATCTTGAAGCCGTGGGAGCGCAAACTGAGCATGAGCACCGATCGAAAGAACTACGACGTGAGTGATGTGACCTATGTGGAGTCAAGTGGGGCGATGCCGGTCCCTGCTGACAAGCAGGTGAGCCGCGCGGTGCGGGGCAGGGCACGCACACGTGCCGAGTGGGAGCGGCGCGAGCACCTCGGCATCGATCACTTCGCGTTCTTTCGCGGCTATCTAGAGCGGTTACCGCTCGACAAGCTGGCCGACCAGTATCTGGAGACGGGGCTCGATCTGCGCATGGCGCGCTCCACGCTCGCGTGGATTCAGGAGCGCTTGATTGCCGGAGCACGCCGCGCGCAGAACCACGGCGCCGCACGGCTGCTCGCGATCACGCCAAAGCAACTCGCACCGGATGGACAGGCACCGGCAGCGTCAGTCGTGGCCCCCTCGCGACCCAGCCTGGAAGAGTTTGCCGAAGAGCACGACCCGGACGGCTTTTACAGCCAGCGCGAGCTGCTCGAGCTTTTCGCCGAACACTACCCGGAGTCCAAGCCGGACCGCCGCGCTGAGCGCAACGAACGGCTGCGCAAACGTCAGATCGTGGCACTGCGTGCGCTACAGGCGCTGCTGGCCGTCGAGCCTGCCCAGCACCATCACTGCGCGGGCTGGTTTCACCCGGCGCTCGCGCGCCGCCTGGAACACGCCGGTGTCGTGCAACTGGCGGATCTGTTCGACATCATCACGCAACGCGGCCCGCGCTGGTACACCAAGGTCCGGGGCCTGGGCGAGACCGGGGCGAAACGCCTGCAGCAATGGCTCGCGGATCACGCCGACTCGCTGGGGCGCACGCTGCCGACGATCGCCCTCACGCCGCGCCGCCAGCTGACTGGGGAGGCCAAGCGCGCCGCGCGGGTTCATGTGGACGGCGTGGCACCGCTCGAGTGGCTGATATGGCCGGATTTCGCGCGTGATCGCCAACCCGTCGACGCTAACACCATGGGTGAGAGCACGCCGGGTAGCGTGGTTGGCAGCGGCACCGGGCGCGAGATCGCGCGGCAGGGGGCCGACGTCGGCGCCATTGTGCCCACCCGACAGATTCGAGCTGGCAACGATCTCGACGCAGTCAAGGTTTGGCTCGCCTCCACACAAGCCGGGCGCAGCGCCGATACCGTGCAGTCCTATCGCCAGCACGCCGAGCGTTTCCTGAATTGGCTTGCCTTCGTGTGCCGGCGCCCGCTTGCGGAGCTGAGCGTGGAAGACTGCACCGCCTACCGGGAGTTTCTCGCGGCGCCACCGGCGCACTGGATCGCGCCGCGCGGCACCGCTCGATTTACAAGTGCCTGGCGCCCGTTCTCGAAGCCGCTTGACGAGGCGAGCGTGCGTCTGTCGATGACCGTGCTACAGGGCATGTGCAGTTGGCTCGTCAGAACCGAGTACTTACGGGTCAACCCGTTCGGCTTACTGGCGAAGCCGCGCGGGCAGGCGTTCGACTCGATGCACGTCGAGCACGTGCTCACCGACGCAGTATGGGACGCGCTCGAATCCTACTGGCGGCCAATGGCGATACAGGATGCGTCGGCCGAACGCACACTGTTTGCCCTGCAGCTTGGCCGGACTACGGGCCTGCGCCTTGCCGAACTGGCTCGCGCGAGCGTGTCCGATCTGCGCTGCACGGTGCTCGTAGACACGGGGCCACTGTGGAGCCTGACCGTCGTCGGGAAGGGAAGTAAGCGGCGCGACGTCGAACTGGCTGGGTCTCTGGTACGCCGCATCGAGGCGCACCTGGTCGGGCGCGGCGTCGGGGCCGACCTTCGTCAGATCACGACAAATCCTGACCTCGCGCGCGTGGCGTTGATTGGACGTCTTCCGGACGAGGTTCAGCAGGACGGGAAGAACCGGAAGGGGAGGGAGACGACTATTGTCTCCAGGCATGCGCCGCTTACTCCAGCCGCGCTGCGATTGGTTATTCAGCGTGGCTATCGGGTCGCGGCGCAGGCGTTGGCGACAGCGTGCCCGGAAGCCGCCGCCGCCTTGGCGGTGGCCACGCCTCACTGGCTACGTCATACTTTTGGGACCCATGCGCTCGAGCACGGTGCCGCGCTTGAAGTCGTGCAGAAGTTGATGGGGCACGCGAGCATCGCAACCACCTCGAAATACCTGCATCCGGAGAAACGTCGGCGTGCGGCTGACATGGATAGGGTGTTCGGGGCATAGCGATGGCAACCCTGCCATCGCATTCAGTCTATCGTTGTGGTCGGCTGGCGTGGAGCATTGCCGCGACTAGCCATACGAAGGGCAGGGCGATCGCCAGAAAGATGACAGTGTGAGCCCATAAGGGCAAAAACAGTGCGCTCCCAGCAAGGAGCCCGAACGGGATTGCAAGTGTCGCGAGCACCGGCCAGCCCCACTCATCGGTTTTCTCGGTGTAGGCAGACCAGGCGTTGACGATGGTCAAGGCGTATACCTTCCAGATCTCATAAATACGTTCCATCACATCTCCATGAGTTCGCCTGATACCAGAGAAATTCTGGCGTTGGCGGGTGCCGTAGAGTCTATCAGGGGTTCTGTCGCATATGATTGACGCCGTTGCCGGTGGGCGGCAAATACAACCATTTTTCGGGGGCTGACATGGGCTGGAATGATCGTATGGACGACAGGGAACTGGAGCAGCTTCCACCCGAGGCTTACGCGGATTCATCCGACGCAAGGGGACCGTTTGATCTAGACCAAACGTGGCTGACTTCTGCTTCGCGCGATAGTCAGGCTGTCGCTATTCGAGCTTGGTTCACCGCGCGCTTTTGCGATCCCGCACAAGAAACGCCCTATAACGGTCGTGAGGGGGGCTATCTGTTTGTGAACGGTGGCCCCTATTCTCCCGATGAGGAACTGAATAGCAAATTTGGTGGTGTCGTACCCGATGATGTGATCCAGGAAGTTGTTGAGGATCTGGAGGCGGAAGTCGGCGAAGATTGGGCACCCATTTATCACGAACGTGAGGAGGAGGACTGGGAATGGGATGTACCTGACGTCCCTGACTCTGACGCGCCCCTAGCAAGACTGAAGGAGCGTTTGCAGCAAGGAATGGACGTTATGACCTTGAAGGGGGATCCGGCGGCTCAGGCACTTGCGACACAGCTGGTCTATGTGCAAACAATCGGCGCGCTCGAAGCGTTTCTATATGAGACGGCACTCTACTGGTTCGAAAAAGATGACGAACGAGTAAAAAACTGTATCACCTGCTTGCCTATTTTTTCGGAACAGAAGATTTCCCTCAAGGACATCTTCACGCATTACGAAAGTCTGAAAACAAAAGTTCGAGAGTATTTGTACCATCTCGTATGGCATCGCTGGCAAGAAGTGGCTCCTCTCTACGAGAAGGGACTACGCGTCAAGTTGCCAAGCACGAAAGTATTTCAGGACGCGCTTCAGACGCGACACGACATCGTGCATCGCAGCGGGGCTAACAAAGACGGCAATCCCGTGGCGACCAGCGCAGAGGATGTAAGGCTTCTTTCGGGGCAGGTCGAGGCATTTTGCGAGCAGGTAGCGGCGCAATTTGATGCTGGATTTTGACCACGCAGCCCGCCGATAAACGCTCGTGCGGGCAATACCTTAGTCGGACTCAGTCGAAGTCTATGCGGCAAGCCGATGCGCGTAATAGGGCCGTTCACGATCGTCAAGGATCATGAACTGTCGCTGCAGATCGTCGTGTGACGGGTTGAGCCACGCGTCAACATTAGCGGCTTTGATGGGAATGATGCATCTGTCGTGGCCAGCTGCAGACACCTCCGGCGGAGGTTCGTCGGTGATGGCCGCGAACGACAGCAGGTCAGGCTGCCCGGCGCCCGTCCAATGCGACCAAAGGCAGGCCACTAGCATCGGCACGCCGGCGTCGGGCCGGAACTCTAGCACGACGTTCTCGTCTTTCTCGTCCGGCCCTAGCTCACGATGCTCGAGGCGAGCGCGGCTCACATTTTCGTAGAACGCATTCACGATCATCAGACCGTGCGTGACGCCGAATTGGCCTTTCCAGAACTTTTCCAGATTGTCCCGTCGAGCGTTGTAGGTCGACGGGAATCTCGCATCGTAGTTCGCAGGCTTGCCGGCGGGCCTGCACTGATAACGCATCGGCTTGATTACGCGACGACCATGCTCCATCACCACGACCGGCGCGTAGACGCCGGGGAAGATGCGTGAGTCGCGGTCTTTCAACTCGTCGCGCCGAAGATCGTCTAGGCGTCGCAATGTCGCAGTGATCTTGTCGGATGCGATGCGCTGGCTTTCGGAGGCTGCTTTCGTCATTTTCGTCTGCAGTGTCCGCTCGGCGTCGGCCAAGCGCGTGCGCTGCTTGAATAGCTCCTGCTCGAGCGCTGCGGCCTGCGTAATCTCGAATCTGCGAATCGCCTCTCGGATGCCTGACATCCCCGAATCCGTTGCTCGCGTGAACGCCGCGTCGACAGCTTTGGGCACCTTAACCTTGGTGCTGGCGGCGCGTGCGGCATACAGATCGAAAAATGCAGGGAGATCGAGCTGTGCCCCGAACATTCTTTCGTACTGGCGAAAACTCGCCTCAATCTGGGCCGAATAGCACATCGAAGCCTCCTCATGCTCCAAGCGTGGCCCGGTGGTCTATTCAGTCCCACCCGGACGACCGGTTGTGATTGTCAGCGTCATTTGCATATAATACTGTACAAATATACAGTATCGAGCGCTATGCTTGTCGACGTGATCCGGCTTCGCCGCGCTGGCGAAAAACTCTCCAAGGCCGACTTTCTGGCCAGCCGGCCGGTGCGCGGCCATCTATGCAGCTGGTCTTACGGCGGCGGTTATCGGGCCGGTAAGCAACTGCGCATTCAGGCAATTACCCTGACGGCGTGCGGCAGGGCGTCCGGCGCTCCGCTGCTGCCGCCGCTGCATAACATCCGGTTCGTTCGATTCAGTGACGACGGCTTGATTTTCGCAGGAGAAGAAGCGATCGAGGTCCGCCGACGTCATGACGAAGTCTACCGTCAGGCGTGGTTTTGCAAACCGATAATCCCGCCTGAGTCCGGATGACGCCGTTGTGTCCCGACGCGCCTTATCCCGGCGGCAGTGGCACGTTGGCGGCCGCGATTACAAGCAGGACAAGCAGCGCGAGGCCAAAGGCGGTCACCGGGTAACGAAACGGGAGCGCCAATACGCTCAAAAGCGTGACGAACAACCGAAAAAGCGTGACGAGCCGTCGGATAAACGTGACGGCGAAACGTAGTCCACCCCGGATGGTACGGGCGACAGTGCAAAGCAGACTCCACATGATGAGTTCCAGTGATCGCAGGCGGCCATGCGCACTCGTAACGGGCCATGCAGCCACTGCTGATCATGGTCGTATAGGCAAAAGCAGAAGATGCGCGGCACGAAGTGGAGAACCACTTCCGGTCACCAGTCTAGGGCGCAAGCAACCTTGACCGATGTTCTTGAATGTGGGTACAATGTAGCTACGTTTCTGAGGTAACCCATTGAGGTTCCGTTTCACAACCCCTCCGGACGTGCCGACTCACCTAAGTGGGCGGCTGTAGTTCCAACCCATTGAGGTACTCATGATTGCCACCGACGTTAAAACCACCGACGTGCGCGCCCGTATCGAGCCGGCGTTGAAGGAAGACGCGCAGCGAGTGCTTGCCGAAAACGGACTCACGTTGTCCGACGGGGTAAGGCTGTTCCTGCGCCAGGTCGTGCTTACGCACGGCCTTCCCTTTGAGGTTCGGATTCCCAATGAGGCCACGCTGGAAGCACTGCGTGAGTCTCGGGCGATGAAGGGTACGGCCCGCTTTGCGTCCGCACAGGAACTGATTGATGAACTCGAAAAAGAAGGCAAAACTGCCGTTAAGAAGTGAAATCACGAAGGGGTTCCAGAAGGACTGGACTCGCCTGAGTCATTCGGGCCGATACAACATGGCGGACCTGAAGACGACGATGCTTCTCCTGATCGCGAATGATGGCCCGCTTCCCCCTGAGTATCTTGACCACTCGCTGACAGCCGAATGGGCTGACCACCGGGAGTGTCACGTTGGGGGAGATTTCCTCTTGATATACCGGATTGACGACGAAGAAGTTGTTTTCGTTCGTGCGGGGACTCACTCCGAGTTGTTCAAATAGACCACAGTGGTGCTGCCGCCTTCGGGCGGCTTTTTTTTGCATGTCCGCTGGCCAATGCGCTCGTGTTATCGGTCCTGGTTGCCCTAAAGCCGACCGGCCGTAGCGACAACGTCAACATGCCCTGCGGCTGTCCGCAGAAACTCGTTGATATGCCCCCATTGGGGGGTTATCATGAGGCCGGTGAGGCGACATGTGTGGTTAATGTGCACGAGCTGTCGGGCGAAGATCCGAATCTTGTTCGGCCAATTCCAGAAGGCCTTCGCCTGTCGACTATAAGCACTGCGCTTCACCCGTTCCGATTAAGACGAGCAGTATCTGCTTGTACCACCAGCATCAACTACAGGACGAGAAATGACGATTTTCCAAAACGACGCAGCCACCGCCATCCTGCGTGAGGCGGCAGAGAAATTGAAAGCCATTGGACTGCATGCAGAGATCGGGGTGAACGGTCTCCCGCATGGGGACGCGCTGGTGCTCTTTGCTTCGGACACGAAGGAGGGCGTTGAAGCCGGCCATGTAGCACTCTGGGAAGGTGCAGTCGTCGCAAACACTGAAGGTGAGCGCTTCGCCTCAGAAATGGCCTCGCACCGGACCACCCGTGTCGCGGATCGCCTGATGCATTTGCACCATACGCTAGAGGAGCGCGGTGACCGGGGTCTCGACTGGTCACAAGCGCGAGCGCTCGAGGACCGCTTCGGCGCTGGCCAACTGATCAGCGGCGACGAGGACGAAGCTGAACGACTTTTGTCGAAGTACGGCTACTGATTAGCATTCGGAGGTTCCATGCGCAAGGAATACGATCTGCAGACCGATGTGCTTGAGACAATCATCGGGTCAACGCCGGTGTCCAAAAAACATACGGATCTGCTCGCGGTCTTTGCGGCGCGGACGGACTATCGGGGGATCAGATACGTCACCACTCGCGACGAATTCGGAGAGCGACCGGCACGAGTGATTGGTGCGAATGGAGAGGAAATTGCCTCTGACTACTACGGGTGGATTCGGGCTGAACTTGCTGCACACGGCGGATCTGTTTCAAGACTATGGACGGCCTTTAAGGATTCCCGGTACTGCTTGGTCGAGGTTCTCCCACTCCTGCATTACTTCGTCTACGACCGAGGTGGAGAGCAGGATAATTTTGTGCAGTTTGCCGTATGGGAAGAGCAGGAAATCGTTCAGAGCGAGCTTTTCCCGTCAGATGAGTATTTTCTGCCAACTGCCGAAGAACTCAGCAAAGGCTGGTCCACCATGTCGGGAAACAGCATCGAGAGGCGAACACTTGGCGAGCCGCGCTACCTGCTGAAGAGCGCGATCGATATGCAGCGCTTTCTTGCGGTCGGCGAGTCTTTATATGAAGAGCGTCGTCGTACCGACGGTGCTCGAAAGGTGGTGATGACACGGGGCTCGACAGGTGAGAGTCGTGTCGTCACGATTCGCGAACTTACGGATGGCTACGACGAGTCAAAATGGCCTGCCCGGCGATTCTTTGACGATTGGACTGCATCCAGTGCCGGTATTGCAGGTGAGCGTGCGTGCCTACGCTGGGCATTTCGCACGGCGGATCACACCAGTGAGAACGGCGTCCGCCATCTCGATTTTGTGCCGAGGTGGGCGCATTCGCGCAAGATTGCTGAACTGAAGAGCACGAGTAAGCTAGACATCTACAGTCTATTCGGAAAACTTAAGCAGCTCGATGAACGCGTTGGCATGTCGTTCGCGTGGTACTTCTACGGGATCCACGGGAACCTCGTGAAGAGTGGCCAGATGGAACGAGTGCTTAAGGCCGCAGAGGAAGGTCTTATCGTGCTTCCAGAGCAAGACTATCGGGTACTCCGCCAATGGAGCGATGATCCGTATGGATTCTGACTTGACCGAGGCCACCTCATGCAGAAAGTCCACTACACCTTTATGCGTTTCACTGCTCGTATGGCTGCACCCATGATGCGGCTCACTGGGTTTCGCTTCTCCAAGGCGTGGCGCGGAAACAAGTTCATCAATCACGTGGACGCGAACTCTTGGGCCGATGGAATCGAACCCGATCGCATGCGGTTCTGAAGCAATATCAAGTCGAGCTTACAAAAGCCACCCCAGAAAACTGTAATACGACAGAGGACACAATGAAAATCAATGAGACGCGTGGAAACGTCATCGTCATCACAGGGACGTCGTCGGGAAAAGCCACGCTTCTCACCCACACTGAGTTTCGGGCGTGGAGCAAACTGTGGCGCATGCAGCGCCATGGATCTCGAAAAGCCAAGGTAGAAGTGCGTCGCACGCTTGCACGCGTTCGCGATCCGGTTCGGGCCCTCGAAGCCGCCCTAGATAAGCGTGCCAGAAGGCGTAGGGCGAAATTACTAAGAGCCCTGAGCGGAGTTCTGACAGCGAGCATGATGCGTCTCCAGGCGAAGCAGTCTGGTCCCAGACTGAATGTCGTCCAAACCTAGCATGATTGAGTCTCGATCGACGGCCCAGACATGGGCGGCCATAACCATGCGGCATCCGCTGCCGACCACAGCGCCACGTAGACGGCACCAACCAGAATCGTGGCTGAAACATTAAGCGGAGGAATTGATGACAGTTCGAAATGCTCGTTCGCAGACACAACAAGAGTTTCTGCGGGAAGCAATTAGCCAGCTCGGCATGACACGAGCAGCGTTCGCGAAACGCATTAGCGTTCCGGAAAAAACACTCGATAAATGGCTTGCCCCGCAGAATACGAGCGACGCCAGATCTATGCCAGACGTGGTCTGGGCATACGTAAGAGAAATATTACATTGGGATGCTAATAAATCTTGATATACCCCCATTGGGGGTATATCATGTTCCTGTGTCTTCACCACGAACCCACAGGAGTTATCAAATTGGAAAAAGTCATTTCTGTAAGTGGAGCGCTTTCGCGAGTGGCAGCGGCGATGCGTCGTCAGGCTTGGGATGGTGCAATTGCGCTCGGTATTACACCGACCCAAGGCGAAGTGCTTGTGCGTTTGCTTGAGCAGAGAACGGCATTGCGCCTTGGTGAGATCGCAGAGGGCATGCGACTCACGACTCCGACACTGAGTGAAGCAGTTAAGACGCTCGTGGAAAAAGGGCTCGTGAAAAAGCTGCGCGATCGCGAGGACGCTCGTGCGGTCGCCCTCAGCCTGACGGCACGAGGCCGGAATGCCGCTAAGCGTGCAACTGCATGGCATTCGCATCTTGATCTGGTTGTTCAATCATTGAGTACCCGCGAGCGGGACGCCCTCAAGAAAGGGCTGACCGCGTTGCTCCAGCGAATCTAGGGAGCGGCCCATGAATCGGAGAGCAGAAGTCCCGTGCGTGGGCTATATCGACCTGGTCTTCTTTGACGGCTTGATGAATGAGGCCGTCTGTCTCGGTGGAGCCGGCTTTGTCAGCGCGTCGGAAGACGAGATGGCATGGGAGAACGTCCCCGCGTTTTCGGGATACTCCAGCTTCCAGGCTGATCACAAGGACGCCAACGGCGACATCATTGAGGAGAAGAGTGTTTCGGCAGAGACCTGTGAGGCCTTGATGGGCCAGCCGATCAGTGATCTGATCTCGATGGGCCGCGCGAAGCTGAAGGCCGAACTGGCCGACTACACGCTGTAGGGGAAACGATGAATGCAACTGAGCGAAAAGAGTCCTTCCGAGCCGCGCTTGTTGCGTTGGTGAACAACCAGATCCGATCCATCGGTATCACCCCCGAGGAAGCTGCAGCCGTATTCGCCGAAGAGGGCAGAGCTGCGCTGGATCATCTCAACTGGTTGCCTTACCCGCAACGCGCGGCGGCCGAACATTTTGTTGCGGCTGCGGCCTGTCTGAACGATGGCCGAGTGATTCCTGTACCCGGATTCGACATCCTGTTCGCCCAGGGCGACGTTGATAACTGACTTGAGCCGAGAACATGCCATTTCCGATTTTTGCGTTGATCTTTTTGGTTGGCTCCGTTGGAGCGTACCTGACGAAAGCGGTCGCAGGATCCCCGGAGTTTTCGACTTTTCTCGGTACCTATCGTCCCTGGCTGGCGTCGCATGCTGCCGACCTGGGTTACGCGTCGACCGCGATCGTATTGACTGCAACGATGGCCGTCCCATGGGTTCTCGCTCATGGCGAGCATGACGAAGAACTCGAGGCTGCCCAAAACACGTTGGCCGACTTGCTCAAACCCCTTCTGATCATTGCGTTGATCGTAAGCGTTGGGTATCTCTTGGGCATCGGCTTCTTTGCCGCAAAGCAAGCCTTTGGGATCTGAGGAATCCTCATGAGTTCTAGGGCAGGGACGCTTTACGCGTGCTGGGTCGGACTAGCGGCTATCCTCGCACCGGTTGCTTCCGCCAAGCCTGTGCCTGATGTCGCGCCGGCACAGGTCTACGCAGGTTCGGTACAAACCGAGCGATTGATGCAGAGCCCGTCATCGGTGGAGGCTGCGTTTTCTCCAGATGGTGGCGCCGAAGCACTAGTGCTGCGTGTTATCGGATCTGCGGTGTCGACTATCCGATTGGCCGGATATTCATTCACATCGCCGAAGGTTGTTCGTCACCTTATCGATGCAAAGCGGCGTGGGGTAGACGTTGCAATCGTCATCGATGCCAAGGGTAATCTCAACTCGACGTCGGCGCAGGCGCTTAATCTGCTTGTGAACGCCGGTATTCCGGCGCGGTTGGTTGATCGATACGCGAGCCATCACGACAAGTACTTAGTCGTGGACGGAAAGCATGTAGAGACCGGGTCATACAACTTCACATCCTCAGCGGCGTCGCGAAATTCAGAAAATGTGCTGGTGGTCTGGAACAATGTGGATCTCGCTGCACAATATCTACGACACTGGCAGAGCCGCTTCAATCAGGGCGTTGACTATCGGTCCTCGTACTAAGTCGTTCGCGATTTGGAGAAACGAAATGTTCTATCTAAAGTTTGCCGTGGTAATAGCTTTGCTCTGGTTTGTCGATGATGGCTGGGATATCACTTTCAAGGGTACTTCGCTCGGGTTTACGCAAATTTCATCTTCGGAGAAAACCCCCGTGTACGATGCTGCTTTGGACGTGTCAGATGTACACATCTGGACCAATAAGGGATTGCAGGCGTCGGGGCAGGTGATCACCAAAGATAAGCAGATCCTGAATTGCAGCTATAGAGTTGACGCTCGGGTTGCGAATGGAACCATGCAGACTTCGCTCTCGCACGAGCGCTGCTCCATACCGCCTACGTGGGTCACCTGGGTTGGTGTTGTCATACGCTTCTCGATACTGATTTTCTGTTTCATATTGCTGATGACAGAGCTACGAGAGGTACTGAACGACATGCGTGAGAAAAGGCTAAAGCGCTATTCCGTAAGCGGTCGGGGCAAGGCATGAGTGCGAAAATCATCGCAGGCGCGACCATTTTCTACCGTATGTTGCAATGTATATGCGTGCTTGGCGTAGCGGGCTTCGCTTGGGCATTGTTTGTGCGCCTGAAGACCGCAAGTTATGACGGAGCTTTCCCGAATGACCCAGGAGCCGGGTTCATGCTTTTAGCTGCGGGCTTCCTACTCATGATGCTGTGTAAATTGGAAGCACGGCTTGGTGAGCACCAACGGCTTGCAGGGAAACGTCAGCGACGTTGAGCCAAGAGAACCCGTGTGGAACGTCGCTCAGCAGAAGCTCGATGCGCTGGTTGAACTGAGCGATCTCATCGCGCGGCGTTTCGGGCGGTGACCTTGAAGAAATTCGACGCACAATGTTCGATCTCCGCCTATGCTGAATTTTCCACAGCGGATGAAGGAGAGAATCATGGGCGAGCACAACGTAACGGCGGTCTCTGAATGGCAGTCCTTGCAAGAACTACCCATGCCCACGTTGGCATCGGTCAAGGATGCTGGTGCTGTGTATTCAGTGCTCAAGGTTGCATTCGTCTGGATCGATCTTAGCGAATGTCGGGCCGCCAACTTGCCAGCGCAGCCGATAGCAGATGGAAAGTGTGCTCTTGCTTCGATTTTGGTCGACGGTGAGGGACGGCGAGAACTTTATCGCCTGCCCCTTTCCCTTTCCGATTGGGCGTTCAGCGAAGTTACTCTCGCGCGGCAGGGCTTGCGCAAGTATCCGTCCGAGATCGAGTTTGGGTGCCTATCGGATCGACACTATGCGGAGATCCTCTGACTTTGCTTGATAATCCGATGGCGGCCATGCGGTGGCCGTGTCATGCCGCGATCAATCAACGACGGACAACGTAGGTGGAGACATTTCGATAAGCATTCTGGCTCTTCTCGGCTACTCATTTGCCATAGCTGTTGTGGGCTTCGCTCTCATATGGATGGTGGATTGGTTGCGGGCGAAGCGTGCCGGACGGCGATTCGTCGGATTGACTGTTGCGCTGTCTGACCGGATAGCGCTCAGAGCATTCTTTGGACTCTTTGTTTTTCTGTTTCTATTCTCCTGCTTGGTTTTGATGTTACTCACGTTCACTCACATCATCTCGATCTAAATCACAAATATGGCAATCGCTTTCGATAAGCAAAATCTGGACGCGGCTGTAGCGGCCGTAATGAGATCCGCTCTTGAGAAAGAGCAAAAGTGGATTCCTCAGCTTGGCGGCGCCGTCGTTCGACTGACCGAAGACGGTGACGTCAGATCATATTTGATGGCTCGAGCCTCGGAGGCCTATACACAAGCCGCTCAGTTGCCCGGCGGCATCCAGGTCGCTCGCATTGAAGGCGTGCCATACAGTCCGGTTGGGTTTGTGTTTGAGCCGCACGCTGGTGAGATGCTCCCAGCCCCTGTGCGAATCGAAGGCGACACTGGTGAAGTGCAGCATTTGGCCTATTTTTGGGCTGTCCTGTAGCCACAGCGACACCGCGAAGCACATTCCCCATCGCCTGCGCCTGCGGGCGGTGCCCCAGTGGCCATCTGCGCCGAAGAACGTCAGCCTTGTCGCGTGTGACAACGCCGATCTTCGGCCTCAATTCATTCCGTCGATTTTCCTCGCGGCAATCTCCACCATTGTCCAGACTCTGGCGGCTGTCACCCGTCGCATGCATCTTGTAATGCCCTCATGAACAGCTTCGCCGCCAGCGGCTCAGGTAGCGCGCTCGCCGCGCGGAGCGTCTAGCTTCACCTGCAGCGCCATCTACTCTCCCGCATCCCCCTCGCTCGCCGTCCATACCTCGCGACCGTAGCCTCATTCGCCTGGCCGTCAAGGCGCGCGGGGCCGTGTCCTTCGCTGCGCTCCGTCCCGCACCCACCCCGCGCTTTCTCCCTTGACCGCCAGGCGCCTGACGCTCGTCACGTTCGCGGGACGACGAACTCAGGGGAACGGCGGCAGCGACGAGAGAAGCGGCTGGTTCGGCAAGACAACATCTTCGCCGGGACTCGGAATCTTGGGGTCCGGCGGGTAACTCAACAACGGCAAGGAGATCTCGGAAATGAAAATGACGCGTCAACAGGCAAAGCAGATGACGGAAGTCGAGCAGCTCGTCGCGCTCGAGCGACGGTTGACAGTGGACGAGCGGATGTTTGTACTCGAGCACTATCAGGAGGGCGCACATACGGATAACGCAGCCATCGGAGCGTTCTTCACGCCTTACGGGCTGGCCAGAGACTTGGCGATCGAAGTCTCCGGCGCTCGCGTCGTGGACTTGTGCGCTGGGATTGGAGCGCTGGCGTTTGCCTGCGAATCCGACGACCGTCATTTGACGTGTGTTGAGCGCAATGCCGAGTTCGTGCGCGTTGGCCGCAAGGTAATGCCGGATGCCACGTGGATTCACGCTGACGTCTTTGGCGACTGGTGGCGTGATCTTCCTTCATTCGATATGGCCATCGCAAACCCGCCGTTCGGCCGGATCCGCGCGTCTGAATACTTCGGATCCTATCGGGGAAGTGAGTTCGAATACAAGGTTATCGAGCTTGCGCTGCGTGTAGCAAATCGCGGTGCGTTCATCGTGCCGCAGCCTTCCGCACCGTTTCGCTACTCGGGGGCGCAGTACTACCAGCGTTGCGTTTCTACGAAGTGTGAAGCGTTCCTTCGAGACACAGGCATTACCCTAGAAGTGGGTACGGGCGTCGACACGTCGATTTACAAGGATGAATGGCATGGTGTAAGTCCAATTTGCGAAATTGTCCTTGCCGAATTCCTGGAGCAACCTGACTCCGTAGTACCGGTCAGCACAGCACCGGCTGCACCCGAACCCACGTACCTCCCGAGCGCGATGCTGGCCAATGTCGACGCCCGCCAGTTGGACATGTTCGAATCCATGTAACTCCGATGGGGCGACCGACGTCGCTCCATCTCCCGGTGGACTCTAGCCGTCCCGCCGCAGAGCGGCGCGCCGGTTGCTTCTCGACGCGCCTCTGGCGGCTCGCCGCCGGCGCTGACTGCCTCTTCAGCTTCGCCGCCGGCATTCACCGGCCGCTCAGGTAGCGCGCTGATCGCGCTTGCTGGCCCGAGCCGTTGGGCTTCGCCACGGCACCAACCGATTTCTCCCCCTCAAACACACAACCGACCCGACACCTAAGTTTTCCCCCCTGCGGCTTGGGGTGACGTTCGCTCGCCTGGCTCTTGGTGCCGGCTTGACCAGAGATGCGGACTGAGCGTCGCATCTTGGCCTGCACCTTCAACGGCTTTCGCGGCATATCCTCGCGGCTCCGCTGCTGCGGTATTCCACGATCCATTGACACCAGTCGTCCGTCGCGCGCCCGCATCCCCAAGCCGCACGGATTACGCCTCGCTAGGTCGAGCGCACGTGTGGCCCCTTCCTACTCTTTGGAGCACGCTATGGGCCGCTTTATCTTGGGCGACAGCCTCGCCATCCTGCCTACATTCCCTGACGCCTGCGTCGACTTTGTGCTCACCGATCCGCCTTACCTGGTGAACTACGTTGATCGGTCCGGCCGGGCGATCGCCAACGACGTCCAGGGCGACTGGCTGCGACCTGCTTTTTCGCAGATCCGACGTGTCATGCGGCCGAACACGCTATGTGTGTCGTTCTACGGGTGGAACAAGGTGGACATGTTCTTCGACGCCTGGAAGGCCGCAGGGCTTCGCGTAATCGGACACATCGTTTTTAGCAAAAACTACGCTTCTAAGTCGCGTTTCTTGCGCTATCAGCACGAATCGGCATATCTGCTTGCGAAGGGCAATCCTGTCCTGCCGGCCGATCCCTTGCCCGACGTGCTTGGCTGGTCCTACTCAGGCAACCGGCACCACCCAACCCAGAAGCCAGTGCCCCAACTCTCGCAGTTGATTGAGTCGTTTTCACGGCCAAACGACATTGTGCTGGATCCGTTTGCCGGCTCCGCATCAACGTGTGTTGCCGCGCACCAGCTCGGTCGGCGCTTCCTCGGCATCGAAATGGATCCGCAATACCACGCCGCCGGCGTGCGCCGACTGCAACAAGCGAATACGCGTGAGGTGGCAAATTGAGCATCGATCGCATCCTGATGAATTTGCGTGCCTACCTCAGCGGCATCGCGAATGTGAATCCGAACCATCTCGTCATTCTCGCCGAGTGCCAGAACGTTCGATTACTGGCCCAGGCCGACCTAGAGCGGAGAGTGGCCGACACGCTGGGGGAACTCACCGATGAGGAAGTTCGTGCGATTGCGTGCGAGGATGTGGACATACAAAAACTGGCCAGCGACGCAATGGCCGGAAAGATCAACGCGGGGACCGATAACGTGGCACAACCAACCATATCTAATGCGGCTCGATCTGAGCTAACACATATCGCCGAAGCCACTCTGGGAATTCCTACGCTCGAATCCCGACATTCCGACTCACTCGATTTTCATGACCTAGCGGTCTGGACGATTGAGCGAGCGCTGGAGCAGGCATATCTCGCAGGCATGACAGACCACCAGCGAAGCGCGGAATGACGTGAGCACACCCCCGGCTAGTGTTTCGCCGGCCGGGGTGTGCCGGGAACCTGGGGTGATTTTGCCCAGCACCCCGCGAAGCGAGTGATAGGGATTGGGGTCTGTGAGGCGGCCGCTCTAGGGGCTTGCGCCCCGCCGCGAGGGCACCCGCGCAGCAGTAGGGCCACAGGCGGGCCCCACTGCTGCAAAGCAGCACTGCCGCTCATTTGTGGTTTCACAGCGTTGCTGCCGTTGGAACCAGCTCCGTGTGGCGGTTACGAACTACCGCAGCCCAAACAGGGCGTTACCCGGCTCGCCGGGCCGGGCTTTCGTGCTGCGCATCGAGCCCGCAAAGCGGTCTCGCCCCATTCGGGCATCAATCCCTAACGCACGCTCCGCGTTGCTCCGCTCAACGACCTGTACGGACCCGGCCTACGGCCAGGTGTAGGCGCTCGCCGCGCGAGCGTTTCCGGCAGCTCGATAGGCGTCGGCTGGTCCGCCAATCCCCTTAGTTCTCGCCCGAATCGCGACAGTAGCCCTCCACCGTCAGACAGCAAGGGTGCGCTTCGCCATGTCCTCACCCGTTCGGTGCTCGCCTGCGGCTGCGCTCCGCGTGCGGCTTCCGGCATGCCCTTGCAGTCCGCCGGCTCCGGCCTCCTTTGTCGCCGGGACGACGAACTAAGGGGACTGGCGGCAGCGGGTAAGCCGCGGTCGGATCCACCAAAAACAAACCCTTCGCTGGGACTCGGAATCTTGGGTCCCGGTCAGCTGAAAAACAGGAGTGCTTATGGAAATCGTGCAAACCATTTCGGCCTTCTACGGCAACGACCGCAAGGGGCGTCCTTATGTGCAGGTGTTCATCGAGTTTTGTGCCATCGACGGCACGAAGCTCTGCGGCAAAGCCTGCGCAATTAGCGCGGCGGACATCGCAGATGCAAAGCGCATGGCTTACGCCATCGGCGCAGACGTTGTGCAACCCATTCATTGAGATTTTTCACGGCAGTGCCCTTTTGATAACTCGTGCAAGGAGAAAGACCATGAAAGCAGTGAAAGCCAGCGAAACCATCAACGTCCCCTTCAAGTTGCTTGTGGACTCTGAGGACAACGTCAATAAGGACGAAGTCATCACGCCTGAAATCGAGAAGGAGTACGGCGAGACAATCCTCGCAAACAACGGGCTGCTCCAAAATCTCGTGGTGACATTCGAGAACGGCGTTTACCCCGTGGTTGGCGGTCGCAAGCGCCGTGCGGGCCTCGCATGGCTGGTCGCGCAGGGTATCGCACCTTTCGATGAAGATTACCCGGTGCCGGTGATGGTTGTTGCCAAGGCGGATGCCAAACTTGCCAGCTTGGCAGAGAACGTCAGCCGTCGCCTTATGCACCCGGCCAAGCTGTTTCGCGGCATCAAAGAACTGGCGGACGAAGGCCGGACGTTCGCTTTCATCGCCAAGACGTTCAACACGAGCATCGCAAAAGTGAAAGGGATGCTCAAGCTCACGGCCGTTTCGCCCAAGCTGTTCGACCTGTTCGAGAACGACAAGATTACGGTCGAAGAGATGCAGGTTCTGATTCTCGCTGACACACATGCGGAGCAAGAGGAGGCGTTTGAAGCCTTTAGGGGGTACTGGAACCGTCGCCCGGATCAACTGCGCAACCTGATCGTCAAGCAAGAGCGCAACGTGCAAACCGACCCGCATGTGAAGTTCGTGACACTTCAAGCCTACGAAGAAGCAGGTGGTCTCGTTCGCCGCGATCTGTTCGCAGATCAGGATGCGGGGTACATCCTCGACTCCAATCTACTCCATCAACTCGAACGGAAGAAGTTGGAAAGTGTCGTCGCTGACGTAAAGGCCGAAGGCTGGCAGTGGGTGGAAATTTCGGTGACCGGTGACGAGGCGCGTCAATTGGAGCGAATCGCTCACGTTGATCGTGCTCCGACCGACGAGGAAACCGCCTACATCGATGCGCTTGTCGCAGACGCTACCGCCGCAGAGGATGCGTGCAATAAGGCAGCAGAAGACGACGAAATCGACGGTGAGACGTATGAAGCACTCGAAGCACGACGGGACGACCTTCGTGACCGAATCGCTCGCGCCAAAGCCGCGCTGCGCACGTATGCGCCGGAATTGGTTGCTATGACCGGCGCTTTCGTCGGAGTTGGCCGGGACGGCGAACTTCACATTGAGCGAGGGCTTGTGCGTCGGGAGGATCGCGTTGCTGTTGCGAAGCAGCGAGGCGACGACTCGGAAGTGAAGCGCCTCACGAAAGAAGCGACTGCCACTGAACGCGCCACGCAAAAAGGGCCGCACTCCGACGCACTTACCCGCCGCTTGAGTGCTCATCATTCAATTGCCTTGCAAGCAGAAGTTGCAGCCAACCCGGAAGCCGCGTTCGTGATCGCACTCGAAAAGCTCGCCGGGGGCCACTTTTTCCGGGGTGCGAGCGAGAGCGTCCTCAACATGAGTGTGACCGAGCAACGTCACCAATTGGAGCGAGACGCAAGCGACCTCAAAGAAACTGCCGCCGCGAAGGCACTGGAAGCAACCGAGCAGCAATGGAAGGCGAAGCTGCCGAGCAGCCGTAAGGAACTGATGAATGCACTGTTCCAACTGTCGTTGGACGACCGCATGGCGCTCTTCGCATTCCTCACCGCCGTTGGCATCAATGGCGTCGTTCAGTCGGAGAAACATGCAAGCCGACTGGAAGGGGTAGCAGACGTTGTTGGAGTGGACATGACCAAATGGTGGAAAGCTACGTCGACCACGTATCTCTCCTACGTCTCACTCGCGCAGATCGGTGAAGTCCTCAAGGAAGCGGTGTCGAAAGAAGCTGCTGCCGAGGTGGTGACGATGAAAAAGCGCGACGCCGTTAAGCACGCCGAGAAGCTGCTTGCGAACACCGGGTGGTTGCCGAAGATGATGCGCCGCAAGGTCGTTGTCGAACCGGCTAAGTCGGCTAAGCCGACCGCAGCACAGAAAAAAGCCACGGCCGCACCCAAGGCACCTACGAAGGCCGCGCCGTCCAAGACCCCTGCCAAAAAGGTGGCGAAGGCGAACGACGGCAAGACCGCGAAGCCGCGTAAGCCCGCAGCCAAAACCACCTCTCGCTAAACGTCGTATGGACGCCTCCGCAAGGGAGGCGTCCCCTCCATCTCAAAGGAGTATCGATATGCGTTCTCTGAATGAAGGGACAAAAGCCGATGCTGCACACACTCTTGGCTATGAAATGTACGCGTGGTTTCACAGCGAGGCATGGAACGTTGACCACCGGATCGTGGATGCGGGGTTTGCCCCCGATGGATCACCTTGGGTCATCAGCCTGTGTCCGGGCGGGAGGTCGTTTAAGCACAGCGTCCGGTTCGACCGCCGTTGTGACCGGGCTCTCGGCACCTACCGCATAGAGATCCGCTACGTGTTACACGCCGCCCGCGAAGGTGTCGCTCACCCCGAGTACAGCGCCCATGTGCTGACTGGTGACGACCTGACCTTGCTTGATGCCACAACGAACATGGTGAAGTTTGGTTTCAACGACATGACGTTTTTCACCACTGCGCAAGAGTGGGCGGCGCGCGATAACGGGTACGTATATGCGTTGCGCTGCAAGTAAGAGTTTTCACTGCAAGAACCAGTCGTTGGCCCGTCCGACGATAGCCTGCGGCCTGCTCGATCCGCACCAGACTTTCGCCTGGCGCGAACCGAGTGAAATATGGCCGCAGGGGAGTGGGCGGGACGCTCTGGGGGTTCCGCTTCGCTCCACCCCGGCACTGGGCCACCCCAACAGTCGCGCCTCTGGCGCGAGATTGCGCTGCGCGCGACTGCCCGCCGCCGAGCGTCGGGGTTTCGCTGTTCGCCCACGTCGGGATGCTCCACGCCCAACCGTTTCGACCGAAACACCTTTCACAGCACTGTGGATCGCCTCTTTCCGTCGCATAGCGATCGCACGTTCGTTTGCAAGGGTTCGCGTTGCGCCGTGCGTCGCCCGTTCGGTGCTCGCCTTTGGCTGCGCTCCGCGTGCGGCCTTGCCCGGCCCCTTGCAAGCCTTCGAGCTTTCGCAATTCATGCGCCGAGGCGGCTCCACATTGCAGGTTCAACCAGTCGAAACAGAAAGGAGAGTTATGACCATCCCAATCACTCACAACGAAACCCCGGCACTCAACGTCGAAAACGCGGGCGTTCCCCCCGCACCCCCCGAGGCTCACCCCATTGCAGGCGCAGAACCTCGCCACGTCGATACGGGGGCGGGCATGACCGCGACTTATTCGCTGGAGGACAACAAGCTCCGCCTCTACTCGGTGTTTCGTCTGCCGGCGGATCTGTACCAGCGCGTAAGTTCAGCAGGGTTTATCTGGGCCGCAAAGCAGGACTGCTTTGTCGCCCCGATGTGGACACCGGTTCGCGAGGATCTGCTGCTGGAGTTGTGCAGCGAAATCGAAGAAGAGGGGACGTCGCTGGTCGAGCGCGCAGCAATGCGGGCGGAGCGATTTGACGTGTACAGCGAAAGCAACTCGCGTAAGTCTGACTCGGCACATCAGGCGGCGCGCGAAAGCGTCGCCGGAATTCCGATGGGACAGCCGATTCTGGTCGGCCACCACAGCGAAGCACGCCATCGGCGTGCGCTGGAGCGCCAGGACACCAACATGCGAAAGGCTATCGAGACGGCAGAGCGTGCCGAATCGTGGGCGCGCCGCGCAGCCGCGGCTCAAGCAAACGCCGCACGGAAATTGTCAGTCCCGGTTCGGCACCGCCGTATCAAGTCTCTAGAGGCTGAAGCCCGGAAACAACGCAGGAATATTTCTGAAGCCAATACCGAGGCCAGCATCAAATGGGCCACTCGCTGGCTGGGTCACTACGAGACACGCATCGCTTACGAACGCGAGATGCTGTCTGCCGCAGGCGGGAGTGCTTCAACGAGACACGATTTTGCGGTAGGCGGCACAGTCGTCGTGCGTGGCGAGCGGCTGGTGATTCTTCGCGTCAATCGATCGGGGCAAGAGGTCAGCAGCTTGACCACGACGCCGCCCCGTGCAGCGAGCTGGAGCCGGAACTGGAAGATCAGCGCCGAGCGCGTCGACGCCTACGAGCCGCCTACAAAGGAGGCCATCGATGCCGTGGCCATCGTCAAGAAATTGCCACCGATTGTGAATTACCCAGCGCTCGGTTGCTTGGAAATGACCCGAAAAGAGTGGGCGGATTGCTCACGCGACTACAAGGGCACTCAAACCGCGAAGGGTGACGAAAGGCTCGCCGCCTACCGTCATCGAACAATCGTTCGTAACGGCATCTTGCGGCTCGTCTACATCGTAGACATGAAGACAACCGAGCCGCGAACGGCATAAGCGCACCTAGCCATTGCATCAGATCAATCGTCATGACGGGCGGCCCAACGTGTACTGGCCGCCCGCCTCAACCACGACCTAAACGCATAGGGGGCAACCGTGAAGTTTCTTGTGGAGGCGACGCCAAGCGATCCCGGCCAGCTCGTGGGCCGCGCGCGCCAGCACGTCCATAACTTCAATCTCTGTGAATCACGCCACGACGCGGCTCGGTGTGCAAAGTTGTTTCACCTGCAAGGTTACTGGGTCGAGATCTATGACAACTCAACCCAAGAATTGCTTGCGGGGCCACTCGATCCAGATCGGCCGTTTCCTGCTTATACCGTGTAACCGTGGTTCGTCATCGAGTGGCTTTTCTTGTAGATACCAAGTAGCTATCCATCGGCATTGCAGCCTAGTGGCTGATGTGGCCATAACGGAGGGAACGCCCAAGCAGGGCGTTACCCGGCTCGCCGGGCCGGGCTTTCGTGCTGCGCATCGAGCCCGCGAAGCGGTCTCGCCCCCTTCGGGCATCAATCCCTAACGCACGCTGCGCGTTGCTCCGCTCAACGACCTGTACGGACCTGGCCTACGGCCAGGTGAAGGCGCTCGCCGCGCGGCATTTTCGGTGGCTCCGATGAGCGTCGGCGGTGCCGCCAGTCCCCTTAGTTCCCCCCCGAATTCGCGACAGTAGCCCTCCACCGCCAGCCAACAAGGGTGCGCTTCGCCGTGTCCTCGCCCGTTCGGTGCTCGCCTGCGGCTGCGCTCCGCCTGCGGCCTCCGGGCACGCCCTTGCAGTCTGACGGCTCCGTGCTCCTTTGTCGCCGGGGCGAGGAACTAAGGGGACTGGCGGCAGCGGGTAAGCCGCGGTCGGATCTACCGAAAACAAAACCCTTCGAGGGGCTCCGAATCTTGGGTCCCGGTCAGCTTTAAACCAAACCGAAATTCGTAATCGCTGGAGCTTAGAGAAATGCCGCAAACGCACTTTGAACTCGCTTTGACTGCTCGCGCGCGCTGGCAGCGTTATGAAACCTCGAATTCGTTTACCGACTGGTGGGCCGCACTTGACGCTGCATACGATGCCGGTCATGCCCCTGACTCGTTGTCCTCGGCACCGGAATTGCTTTGGGATGTTCCCTCGTTGCGCACGTCCTATCAGATGGCTCACCTTGACCGCGTGTACGCCGCTGAGATTGGAGCCTGCCCGTATTGCAATGACGTTGACTCGCTGATCTGCCCTGACCACGACTGAAATGGCTAACGCAACGAACATCATGTCCAAGATCCGGCCCGCAAAAGAGCGATTTCTCCGTGACGTGTGGTTCTACCGAGAATTGCCGCCCACAACACTACCCATTGCCGCCGAACGTATCGATCGGCACGCGGAACTGATCGGTGCGGCAGAAATGTCGGTGCCGGCCATGCGCGAGATGGCGAAATTGCTTAAAGACAGTAAAGATCCGGCCGCTTTGGAGGTTGTCGGCCGTCTGGAGTTGCTGGCGAATCAGTTCACTACCTTGCTCACCTCGCAGAAGGTGCAGCGAGCTACCGAATCGAGTAATCACTGAGACTCAGGAGAAACCGGAAATGACGAAATATCTCGACCTCGCCTTACAGGCACGCGTGACTTTTGCCCTCGGGAAGTGCCTTGCGATCACAGATTCGAGCGGTGGGGATTGCTTGAATTTGCAGGCGCAAGAATTGGCGGAACTGTGTGGGCAGCGTGCCTACCTCGCAGGCGCTGGCCGGGATTGCCCGCTCCAACTTAGCGACGCGCCGTGCTTGGAGAACGCGTTCTTGTGGGGCTATGAATTGGAGCACCACTTGAAGCGTCGAAAGCTAATTGAGCAAGGGGTTGCTGTTTACCAAGTTGGTGCCGTGTTCGGCACCAACTGGTGGGGCAATCCCTTCCAGGACGACGAACGCGACAATAAAGAGAAGTGGTTTGTGTCTGCGCTGGCGGATTCGCCGCAGGAGGCCACCATTGGAGATATTCCATTGGCAGAAACTGAGGAAGAAGCGTGGCAATTGGCAGAACAGCATTTCTATCCGGCACCCGCTGTGCGGAAAGGCTCGGATGAGGTGACCCGCCTCGTCAAATGGATTGACGACCATTATCCGGCAGAGCCGACCATCGACAATGGAGACGGAACCCTGACCGTCGCCGTTCTATGCGTTCCGGCGGAGGGAGATTCGTTTGTCGAGCGCTCCGTCATCCCGGCAAACTTGAAATCCGCCCGCGACTGGCTGGGCTACTGAAATTACCGCTAAATCGTGCGAAGCGAGGTGATACCGTGAACAGCATCGTGACCATGACCGAGATCGAGCAGGCCATCAACTTTTGGCTGAAGGTGAACCCAACTGGCTATGACTACGCGATATGCGAGCAAGCGGCGGCACTGGGTGATCACTATGGTCAGATGATCTACGAAAAACGCGAGAGTGTTGCACTTGCCGAGCTTGGCGAGTTCGCCCGAGCGAGTCTCGAGACAGCAATTAACGGTTCGTTACGTTGATGCCCTATGCCGGATCTCCGGCAATTTCTACGGCAAACGGGAGGGGCCGGTGCGCGGACCTCCTTTCTTGGCATTGAGCAGGAATGCTCAATGCGGATCGTACGATCTGCCTCACGGCGCGCTGGCGCCGCTCGCCTGATCTCCCGCAATCTCCATAAACCGCGCCCTACGCATTTGTCGGCGGTGGAGAGGCATTTAGCCTTCGGCTAATACTTCGCGTCATTCCTGCCGATTCACCCATAGCGAGCTTGCTATTGGTGTAGCTTCCCGGTTGGGTTTGCCTCAATCGCGTCTGCTGCCCAGCGTGAGCTTTCGACCGCACTCTAGATTTTGAGCACCCGTGCTCAAAATGAAATCGGCCGCTCCGTCTCGCAGCGCACTAGCGCTACTCGTCCGAGCGGCCGAGCCTCAAACACCTGCCGGGCCGATGAGCTATCCGGCAACCGGATGAGTGACCGAGAGAAAAATCACTCACTACCTGAAAGCGGCGCGCCGGCCGCAACGTTCCCCGATCCACCAGTTGGTACCCCGAGTGCTTTCCGAATCTGTGGCATGGCCTTGTCCCAGCTGGCCACGTCAACGGTGTCGATTCCCTCGCTCTTGAAAAGATCGAGGATTGCCTTTCTGTTCTTGTCCAGGGCTGCTTTATCTTCCAGCCGCTTCTTCTCCTTTAGCACCTTCAGTTGCTCTTCGATCTCGGCAATTTTCGCGTCGATCGACACCGCCCGTCCACGGCCTCGGGCTTTCGGTTCTGATGTCACTTGTTGACTCATTTCGGATCTTCCTTTCGATGGGTGGTGATGGGAAATACTCGCGGATGTGCGCCGTTGAATCTTGGCTCATTCACTTGGATAAATCAAATCCGCGACTCATTTCCGGAGGGGGTGTGCACCCGGATATCACGTTTTCCGCGTGCCTATAAAACAGGCACCCCCGGTACAAAAAACCACACACATTACGCACGTACCGTGCATGTGTAAAAACCGTGGCAAGTACATGATTTGTAGGCATTTTTCGTGCACCAACAACGATTAATACGATTTTTCATTTTCAATTTAAATCCGTGTACAATCGGAACGAAATCAAATGCTTACGTAGTGGTGCATTTTGTACCACTAATCATTTGGTACATCGCCATGGAGCCGCAAGACATGACCGGAAGATCAGTTCATTTTCGTCTCGAAGACGACGAATTTATTTTTCTTGTGGAGGAAGCAAAAAAGCTAAAAATCTCCGCAAACGCACTGGCGAAGATCCGCCACCGAGAAGCAATGGCAGGGTTTGATCGCAAGCACGAAGCCCTTCTAGAGACGATGCGCGCCGTCCTGGCCGCGTTAGAAAAGGGGAACATCCTTGCCGCAAGTGCAGTGATTTCAGCGGCGCTGCCTCTCGGGATCGGGACGACGGACGACGACGCAATCGCGCATCAGGTTCGTGCTCATGTGGAGGAGGCAATTAGGCTCGGCCGCAACATGAGTTCGTCGTATGACAAAGGCCGATTTGACGAGTGAGGTTGAAATGCTGCTACCGATTGAGATTCGGTCTATCAACCAGATTTCTGTTTTGCAACCGGGGGAGTACTCGGTGAAGTGCTCCGTGTTCGTGCAACAAGACGGAGATGCGTCGGTCATGCTTCTCGAATACATGCACCAAAGCGGGAGTCAAGTGTGCGCGATCGACGCGCTATTTATTGGCGCTGATGGCGGTGTTCGGATGTCTGATTTTCTGCTGCTTCCAGATGGGATGTGGCGGGACAACTTCGGAGCGAAATCGGAATCGCTGGCTTTGCTCATGCCGCAGGAGATCACCAGCTTCGCTTTTGTGGAGGAGCTAGATATGCCCAGCGTGTTAGTGGAGAGTACAAATGTCAGATAAATTGATCACAGACGCCGGGGCTGGGCGAGCGGTATTTCTCACACGGGTCAAACTCTCACTTCATGCCTTCTCAATGGCGTTCTGGCTTGGCGCGTTTCCGGGCCTACTCATACCAATCGTGTTGTGGTGCAGCCAGCTTTCCCCCAGAGATCTGGACGTAGTCAAACTGACAGTCGTTTCGCAGGTTGTGAATCAGGACATTCCTAGGAAATGGGTTTTGCGGGATGTCGATGGAGCGACCAAGGTGTTGACGGTTGTCAAGACAGACGGCAACGCTGTTCAGCTTCTCACTGCACCTCAGTTCCGAATAGTAGCGAGTTCCATCTCAACCGCTATGCGCGATGCGACGACGGCCGCATGGGCCAGTCTTTTCGTTGCATTCGTTGGATATTTACTGGTCTTCAGCAGTTTGCGGAGGATCGGAAAGAGCGCTCGCGAGAACAAACGGATAGACGGCGCGAAAGATCTTGTCTCGCCAAAGGCGCTCTCGCGGCTCGTCATGAAGGAAGAGCCAGGTGCCTACAGTTTGCTCGACGTTGCGCTTCCCCGCAGCGCCCCCATGCAGGGAATATTGTTACAGGGAGCGCAGGGTACAGGCAAATCTCTCGGCATGCACGATCTGATGAAGCAAGCGTTTGCCCGAAAACGGAAGTGCATCATTTATGACCCGAGTGGCGAGTATTTTCGCGCCCACTTTAGACCTGGAATAGACGAGTTCTTCAACCCTGCGCTCGAAGGGTCCGTGCCGTGGTCGATCTTTTCCGAACTCGAATATGAGTATGACGCCAATACTCTGGCACATGCATTCCTGCCACCAAAAGGGGGGGTTGTGCATGGCGCTAGTGCGTTCTTTGAAGATGCCGCGCGAGCGCTGTTTTCGGTGATTCTTCTTCGGCTCGCACAACGTGGTGCCGAGCACACACATTTGATCGCGGATGCATTTCTAGAGATGCCTGATGATGAGATGGATCTGCTGATCAAGAATTCTGTGGCAAGTTCGGCGGTGGGCGGTGACTCGAAAGGACAGCGGCAGGGGGTGATCAGCTCGATCGCAATTTACCTTGACGGAATTTCGTCCGTTCAGCCAGGGACATGGTCGATACGTGACTTTCTGGATCGGGATGACGATTCTCGGCTATTCCTCCTAAGCACTGACGACACCGAAGCAATGTTCACACCGTTGTTTCGGCTTTTGCTCACGGTTGCGTTCGGCATGATTGCGGCTAAGCAAGAGATCGTTCATGAGGACCGGTATTGGTTCCTTTTGGACGAAGTCGCGAAGATCGGTGACATCAAGCTCGACAAGGTACAGGCCGAATTGCGCAAGTACGGTGTGTGTGTTGCGGCAGGCATCCAGAGTGACAAGCAGCTAGTCACTTCGATGGGCCAGGATCGGGGCGAGACCGTACTTAACTGCTTTAACACTGTCGCGATGCTACGTGCTAACGAGCCAAACATGGCGAAGCGCATGGCATCGAGACTGGGTGAGCAAGATGTAGCCGTGGTCTCGAAGGGACAGGCGCTGGCGGTCACGGATTGGCGAGATGGCGGGTCGCTGAACCAGGGCGAGCAGAACAAGTGGCTCGTTATGCCTTCGAAGATTGGTCAAATGAAAAACTGCACTGCCTACGTGCGCATACCGGGAGATTATCCGGCAACCTTCGTTGATTTTCGACACTGGTTACCTCGCTGGTATCGGCCGTTTGCGCGAGTTCTACGCTTTAAGGAAGCTCAGAGTACGCCTCCTAGAGATCCCCGTTTCCGCGTAATTCGTGCGGCTGGGCAAGATGCGATGGCGAGCGTGAGAGAGGAAGCCGACCGAGTTCGTGCCGAAACGGCGAAGGCAGAAGAGGAAAAGAAGATAGCCGATGCCGAGCGTGCCGCTGCGGCCAAGGAGAAGCTGGAACGCAAGGGCGTGTGGATTGTGACGGATTTGGAAACGGGCGAAATAGTTCGGGCGGATCGGACAACGACCGAAACGTCTGGTGGCGATAAAGCAGGTAACAAGGAGAACAAGGGGTTATGGTGAAATCGATATTCCTCAAACCCTTCCTGATCGCACTGGCGTTGATCATTGCGATAGTCGTGATCTTCTACCAGCAGATCCGCACGTTGGCTGCGGACTGGCTTCTCACCGACAAAAGCGGGCAGCCAACCTTAGTCGATTCCGATCTGGGTTCGATCAAGGAGGTCAGGTTGCTTGACCCGAGTGTTTCGATAGCGAAGGTGGCTGTTACGAATCTGTCTGTCATTTCCCATCAAGGCAGTGTTGCGACCATCGGTATGACACTCAGCAGTAGCTCGCCGGAGACACGTTATCCGAACCTGCGTATTTTCCTTCGGTCGGGTGATAGGGGCGTGCGCACCATCGAGTTGAAGCCTACCGAGTATGGTCACGGCACCACGCTCCGGAGCGAGAAAATACAAGTCCCTATAACACTGCGCTTGGGGGAAACGGGATTTACAGCGCAGGCGTACTACGAGAATGCGGAGGGGCAGTCATGATCTCGATGACGCACATTTCTGGGGGCGGGGTGGCGAACTCGGCCCGCTATTTTGATAAGTCGTTCTCTCAGGACGGTGGTCAGCGCGCTGACAACTATTACGTCAATGAGGTCGCGACGGCCCAATGGCAGGGCAGAGGGGCTGAGATCCTAGGAATCCAAGGCGAAGCGGTGGAGCGCCGGGAGTTTATTGAATTCCTGAGCGGGCAACTCGTGAACCCTGACACAGGTGAAATTCAGAACCTCGCCGACAACAGTAAGGGCGCTAACCGTCGTGCCGGGATGGATTACACGGTTTCACCACCGAAAAGCGTCTCAATAGCCGGTTTGGTAGGTAACGATCAGCGAGTGGTAGATGCTCACTTGCAGGCCAATGCTACTGCGATGCGCTGGCTGGAAAAGCATGCAGCTGTCATCCGGGTTAAAGACGATAACGGCAAAAACAAGTCGGTCCGCGCGAACAATCTGCTATACGCAACCGTTTTGCACGAGACGAATCGGGAGAACGAACCTCAGATTCACAGTCATAACGTCATCGTGTCCGCCGTATATGACGAGAATGCAAAGAAGTGGCGAAGTCTAACGAACGACGACATGCTCAATCTGCGAGCACAGGCTGACAAGGTCTACAAAGCTGAACTTGCGCATGGGCTCAAGAAGGCTGGCTACCAACTCGAGTACAACGAGAATGGGGTCGACTTTGAGATTGCTGGGTTCACACAGGAACAGATACACCTCTATTCCACACGGAAAGCGCAAATGGATGCCGCTTTGATTGCGCGGAACATCAATCCAGCCGAAGCCAGCTTCGAGGCTCGGCAAGCAGCTGCGCTCGACAGTAGGTCAGCCAAGAACGAATTGCCTCGTGACGTGCTGCACTCCGTATGGCTGGAAACAGCGCAGAGTGCTGGGCTTGACGTCGAGAGGATAGTGGATGCGTCCCGTGTAATTTCGGGGGGAAAGCAACCGGGTCGGGAAGCCAGCCAGGGTATCGACGGTGCGGCAGGCAGGGAAATCGACACAAGCGGAACGCGCCCAACAGGAGGTGGCTCGCTTGGTCACGATACCCAGTCTGTCGACGTTGGATACAGAGTTCCAGGCCGCCCCGAGGGCATTGACCATGCAGGTGGTGCCTATCCGGAATCGAGAGGCGGGAAGGGGGGGCGGAGAGCCCCTGCGGTGCTGTCCAGCGAAGCAAATCAAGCTCAGCAGGCAGCACTTGAAGCGGTGTCTTGGGCGATCGAGCATTTGACTGAGCGAGAGCAGACATTCAGGCTGGTTGATCTTGAATTGGCCGCCTTGCAGTTTAGTCGTGGGAGCTTTGGCGACGTCGAGTGGGCAGTGAAGCAACACGTGAAGAATCATCTGATTCTGGAGCGCGAAACGGAGTCTGCAGAACTGACCTACACGACACATCGTGCGATCGAGTCCGAAATGCGACTTGCCGAGAGAATCCGAGGTGGCGTTGGACAAAACCACGTAGTGCTGCATCGCCAAGACGACTTCGACGCCGCTCTCGCTGCATTCGAAAGTCGCAAGTCGCAGGAGACGGGGCAGACATTCCGGCTCTCCCAGGAGCAGGTCGAGTCGGCCCGCAATGTACTGATGCACCCCGACACATTCCAGGGAATTCAAGGCGACGCCGGCGCCGGAAAGACTGCCGCGTTGGAGATGGTTCGCGAATCGGCGACCAATACGGGGTGGAACGTCATCGGCATTGCAACGTCTGCGGCCGCCGCAAAGGAGCTGGGGAGCGCCAGCGGGATCGAGAGCGACACAGTAGCTGGCTTTTTTGCGAAGCGTGATGCTCAGATCATGGCGACCCAGCTTCGGCTAAACGAATTGCGTATAGCGATCAGCGAAAACAGGCCAATCCGGGATACGGAGAATTCGAGTGTTGAGTCTCGACGCTTGAACGTTTCCACCCCAGATGTCGATTATGGCGCGGGGCGCTACACATTCGACCACCAGCGGGGGGAAGTCTTCAAATCGCCCGACAACCTACGCAATGCCGTCGGAACAATCTTGACCGAACTTGCGAACAGGCACCGACCGTCTGTAGAGCAAGCTCGGTCACAGGCCCATACGCTCGGAGAGCATATTCGCTCTGGCGTCTTGTCGATCGGAACTCGAGCAGCTGACTCTGTGGGCCGGAGGCTCACTCAAGTCCAGCAGGTAGGCACCGTGGAGGCGGTTGCGGCACGCGTATCGCTCTATCTGTCTAAGGCCGGAGAGAGTGACGAGATGACGCATGAGTTCGCCAGAAAGCAGGCCGAGCTGTCAAATCTGAAGCGCTTCGGGAACGTAGAGGGCAAAAAGACCTTGATCGTAATGGATGAGTCGTCGCTCACTGGTGCGTATGACACCGAAAAGATATCGGAACTCGCCGCGAACATTGGCGCCCGTGTTGTGTTCCAAGGCGACATCAAGCAACACGGAAGCGTCGCGGCAGGCCGCGCGTTCAAGCAGGCGCAGGATTCAGGGATGAACGTCTCAGTCCTCGAGGAAACCCGTCGATTCGACCGAGCCACGCCGCAAACGAAGCGCGCCTTGCAGGAAATGAAGGCGGGGAATTATGCCGCTGCTATTGAGCAGCTGGATACCCTAGAGGTGCCGCAAGGGAGCCTGGCCAGCACCGTCGCAGAGCGTTACGTGGAGAACGTGCAGCAACTTGAGGCGCGTGGCCTGACTGCGCCGAAAGTGGGTGTTGTCGCGATCACAAACAACGATCGCAAGCAGATCAATACTGCGATTCACGACCTACTCGCGACGAAGGGGGTACTTCGTGGCCCGTCCGTCGAGAAGTCGCATCTTGACGACCCGAAGCTGACTAAGGCGGAGCAGACGCAAGCGGTCAAGCTCCGGGAGAAGAAGGTTGATGCGCTGATTTTTCGGAAGACGTACCGAGAGATTGGAGTGCAGAGCGGCGACGTCGTTTCCGTGATTGGATACGACGTCGACGCGAACCGTATAAAAGCCAGGACGGAGGAGGGCAACATCATTCAGATCAATCCGCAGCGACACGATTTCTTCTCGCCGGCGAAGTGGGAGACGCGGAGCTATGCGGTAGGTGATCAAGTCGAGACGCGCGGCATCATCCGCCTTCCGGAGCAAGATACCAAGCGAATTGCCAACGGCACACGGGGGGAGATAACTGAAATTGACGAGAACGGCGCGAAAGTGCGCTGGACTCGGGACGGTACAGAGTCACGTCTATCCAACAAGGACATCCGTCTCATTGACCTGGCATATGCCCACACATCGTATAAGGAGCAGGGCGCGACCAATGATCGGGAGATCATTGCGGTTAGCACCATAGGTGCAAGAGTCTTCAATAAGGAGGCTGCTTACGTTGCTGCCACACGCGCGAAAGACAATACGGAGATAGTAACTTCAGATCTGAAAAAGCTCATGGAAAATGCCGGGCGCAATGTCGACAAGACGACCGCCGTGGACATGAAGGAGGTCGTCCAGCGTGAGGCCGTCAAGGTCGCGCAGCATTCGATTGAGCCGGTAAAAGGCCACGATAAGGCTGCAGAGAAGGGCAGAGACAAGGGGCGCTTGCTCGAAATTTAGCGAAGTTGTCGTGGAATGAAAAGAGCCCGCTTAGAGCGGGCTTTTTCTTTCTCAATCCTGTTCCTACCATCCTCCAAATTCTCATGACGTCGCGGGGAGGGGGGATGGTCTGTTGGCGCGAGCACGGGCACGCAAGGTCGCCGTCATCTCGTCCAGGTTTGCGCTGATGCCAGCGTCCTCGAGTCGGTTGCGCAGGATGAAGTTGACGCGCTCCGCGTGCTCAGCGCGTTCGTACGCTCGTTCATAGTCACGCGCAGCTCGAGCATGCTCGTTGCGAGCAACCTTCAACTCGCGCTGGTACGCATCAACATCCCCTACACGCGAGAGCATTTTGACGATCAGCGACATCTCGCGCACTTTGTTCGCGAGGTGACGCCACGGCTCATAGTCCTTCGAATAGTGCGGCGCCGGCCTGCGAGGCTGCAGGACATGACCCGCCCGAACCTTAAGGCTTCTTCCCTTGACTTCGATAAGGCCCCATTTCGGCGGAAGTTCAGCTACATCGATCAGTCCCATCGGTGCTATGAAGTAGCGGAAGTCACCCATACCCTTTGCCGCGTCGACGCGATGGGGCTTGCGAGCATCGGCCAAGAAATCCGCTCGACTCGTCTTCGCTTCCACCAAAACAGTGTGTTGCTCGTACCCGACATTCCGGAACCCTATGGCGTCAGGCGTTTCGCCATTATCTGCCGCTTGGCACTCGCTCATTGCGATATTGCATCCCGGACCGCCCAGCGAAGCTGGCGCACGCAGCCATTTGACACCCAAGACACAGAGTTGGTTGTGAAGGTCATTCATAGTCAACAAGCCTCTCCGAGTCACTTCAGTGGGATTTGAACAGGCTAACCGCGAATGCGACAACGAGCAGGATCAGGGCCGCAGGCGTAAGCCATGAGGTTTTGCGCGCCACTTTCTCGCGAATCGGCTCGCGCTCTTCGGTTTTGTTATTTTTCATCGACGCCCTCTTTTTTACATTTTCCTGCCGCGACACATGCATCCCACAGCGTGAGGCGTTGTTGCAAATCGTCATTACGAGCCGTTTGAATTGCTTCCGGCGTGGTGTCCGCTCCGGTCGCCGCTACGATTGCTTTGATTAGGGCCTCCTGTTCGATCTCGGGTGTCTTCGCAGACTTGTAGGCGATAAGAATCTGTCCGGGTGCATCGGGCTTGAATTCGATTCGTCGGACGTCGATCGACGTATAGGAATCCGCTTCCAGGTCAGGAAGCGTAGCTGGGGTCAGCGCGGCTCGCGCCGGACCTGGGATGCTACCGATCGCTTCCGCCAGCCCTGAATTCAACATTACCTGCGCACCAGTACCCGCACCCAACACCGGCGACGGGATCAGAAGCGATCCAAGCGTCAGCACGTTGCCAAAGAATTTCCGAACACGAGTGCTATCGGGGAGGGTTCGGGGATCACCTTGTCGGATGACGAACGATTGATAGTAAGCAGCCTGAGCTTTGGCGAAGTCGGCATACTTTGCCGGCGTGATAGTCACGTGGTCGAGGATATGGAACAGGTAGGGGGAAGCACGCACGAGGCGCATTTCTTTCGCCTTGAGTTCGGCTTCCACAGCAAGCGTGACAGGACTGTCGCTAATGCCCTGCAACACCAGGGGGCTACCGCGATAGTGGTAGCCGTCGATTACCACATCATAGGAGACACGGCGCTCGCGATTCGACTCCAGGGTCTCTTCCTGCAGGGATGTGTCGCCCGACCAGAGATCGATAGGCCGTACGACGATGATGCGCGCAGTGTCTGTATCCAGCACGACCGGTTGCGCTCGAGCGAATGAGCAGCCGACTGTAAGCGCAGCGGCAGCGATCCCCAAAACGAATCGGAAGTTGTTTCGCATATTCATTTACCCCTTGTAGTTGAGCTTTTGCTTCACCTTCTCGCACGAAGCGGCTTGTGTTGCGAAGGCACCGATATTTGCCTTCAGCGTCTGGTTTTCTTCTTGAATCGGTCGCAACCCATCTTGGAGCTGCTTGACCGCTGATTTTGCGTCAGCTTCGGATCTGGTCAGATCGGAGATCTGCTTGCCCTGCGCAGTCAGTTTGGCGGATTGGTCTTGGTTATCACGCTTCAGCCGACCATTGTCGGCTTTGAGTGACCAGGACCAAGCAGCTAGGCCGGTCAGTGCTACGACCAAAGCACCCAGCAATGACCTTTTCAGAATAATCTTCAGTTTGCTCATGGACAACCCTTTCATCAGTTAGTACTTCGGGAGATTTGCGGAGGACGACGACTGTTTGGTGCCGGCTCCTTGCTGCTGCATGATCGGTTGGTAGCTGCCGCTGATTTGAGAGGGCACCGGCATGTTCTCCACCGCCTTCTCCTGCAACTGTGAGGTGAAGGCGCTAAAGTCGATCTTCGTGAAGTCGATAGCGCTAATTTCTGTCGGCGTCAGCCCCCCGCATCCCGCGAGTTCGAGCCCGAGTTGAGTTTTGCCTTGGATGTTGATGATCTGTGCCAACTGCGAGTTGAAAGAACAGTAGGTGTCGGTGTATTCCAAACAAGTCCCTAAGACTTTCTGCGAGCATTCCTCCTTGATAAAGGTGCTGAGACCCGCACCTTTGTGTAAAGCGAGTAGCTGCTCGTCCTGGGTACATTGCATGAGCTGCATGATCACCTGCATCGCAACTGCGGCGGCGAACACGTAGGGGTTAAATGCGATATAGCCGCCCTGGAACGACATGAGTTGAATATTCGCTCCGAATACCCCCCCGGTCATCGTGCCGAATCCAGCTGTGAACCCGAAGGCTCCGACGGAGAATCCGTTCGCTGCGAGATTCGTGCCGAGGGTTGTGGCACCTTCACCTGCAGCGATTGTGAAATTCTGCGCGAGCGCTTCGCTGAAAATGCCATTGGAGAACATGGTGTCGAATACGTATGGCGAAGCAAAGTCGACGGCCTTCGCGCCAGCGTATTTGACAACAGATGCCGCTGCCCCCATCGCTACACCCATCGCTGCACTGTTGGTTTGCCCTCCGGGGGCACTCTTGCAACAGTTCTTGATTCCCATGTATCCCTTGGTGCAGGTCTCCTCTACGCCCTTGAAGATCGAGTTGCCGTCCGTGTAGGTCTGTGCCTGACCTAGGATCTCCAGACCGAGTGCACCTTTAACGAACGAGTTGTTATTGTTCGGCGGCTTGGGAAATCCCGAAGTGTCGAACAAGCCATCAGTGCATTGCATTTGCTGCTCGGTCTGTGCAGGCTTTGTCAGGCAGCTGTATGTGTAGGTCCACTGGTCGCAAAGACCCGTCTCGGCGATCTTGTCGTTGCAGATGCTGGTTACGACGCCGCATGCAGAGTTGGCTCTATAGGGCGCGCACGTATCAACCGAGGTACCCGTGCAGGCAAACTCATAGGAATATTGCCAGCACGCGTACGGGACGGATAACGCCCCATCTGGAAGCGGCAGAGATGCTGTCGATAGGCATAGCTTCTGGCCGGTTGAGTCGGTCTTGCAAGGCGTGTTGTCGATACACTTTTGCGAGTTCGGCACCTGCGTACAGGCGCCGGACGGGTAAGTTTGGGCTGTCGCGGTATTCGCGTGTGCAAGGGTGATCAGAATCGCCAATACCGAAATGATGTGTTTGATCATTTATTCGGCACTCCGATTGAGGTACCAGAACTTGCCTCGTAGACGCCACACGTGTTGGTCCAACTTGTAGAGACATTCTTTGTCAAGCAATTTGAGCCGCTGAGAATTTGCCCAGCAGGGCAGCTATACGTGGTAGTCGAAGAAGTTGTTTGACTGGTGACGCACGATTGCCCCTGCACGGAACCGCCGTTGGGGCAGGCATATTGAATTTCAGTTGTGATGGTGGCCGAGCAGTTCGTCCCGTTGAACGAGTAGCCCGAACGGCATCCCTCATTGGCGAGGGTTACAACGAAGTCAAACGTCATACCTAAGATCGCTGTCCCTCTGTAGTACTGCGCACCACTGGCCTGAAGCGCTGCGACGGCGTCATATCCGATGATTTCGTAGCACACGTACAGGGAGCCGTCTGTTTCCATCCACATGGGGGCCGGGCACGACGGTGTAGGCGACTCGTAGACTTGTTGACCGCACGCCTGCCCGTAGAGGGTCCACCCAGGCGGGCACGTCCAGGTGGCTGGTGTACTCACGGTCTTGTAACAAGACCCGCCGGAATATGTGTAGCCGTCCGGACAGTTATGCGCTGCGTCCGCGTCGCCGGTGGTGGTGATCACTTTGACGTTCAAATACTGCGAACACGCGTTGTTATCCATCGTGGTCGACACGGTGCAGGTGTTTGTTGCGTACTCGGCCGGCTTGACCACAACGTTTGTGGGCGTGCACGTCTGACCGGTCGTTCCGCCAGCTGAGTTTCCGAGTCCCAATGTGCCTTGGAAAATGGGGTCGTTGGCCGTTATCTGATCGCCGTATCCATACTGCGATTGACCTGCACCAAACGTGCCGGCGCAATTGGCGGCACTGCCCTGTGCTGTACCGGTATTCCCGAGAACTGACTTCTGCCCAGTGGTGGCCTGCATGCACTGGTTGTTCAAAAAGTTCACTGCCGCGCACGCTTGATTCTTGTACGGATCGTTGCCAGGGACAAAGTTGGCGCAATCGATCATCGTCTGATTGCCCATAGCCGTCAGACTTGTGCCCTTGGCAGCTGCAAAGAGGGAGTCGGTTGTGTTCGGACTTGAGAAGCCACCCAACCCACTCGGTACGGATGTGGGGGCGCTAGTCTGGTTCCCCCACGCGCCTGCACTAACGCCAGAGGGGTTCACAACTTGGGCGGGTGACGTTGGAGCGATCGTGTTCGCAAATGCCTTGCCGTTGGCCAGATCGGCAGGGCTTTGCCCGAGCGCCATCTGTGACAACAGCAGGAGGACGAAAGGAAGCAGTGCCTTCATTTTTTCCCTCCGGTAGTAGGAGATCCCGGTCCCAGCGATTCCCTGACCGCCGCCGCTGCCTTTTGTGGACTAAGGCTACCGGTCGCAAGTGCGGCTGCAATGGCGGCGGCCACTTCGGGGGTGTCGACCGGCATTGAGCCGTCCGGACAAGGGGTGTCGGGAGCGACCAGCTTGGACGGGTGGCTCTTGCACATGCGCTGAGGAGGCTCGCCGTTCGCGCAGATATTGAGCTGGCCTCCCATGTCCGTATAGAGCACCCTGGCACTGGGTTGCCCGATGACGAAACCGACACGCGCGCACTGCGGTTGCTGCTCGAATTTGACGAGTCGCCGAGCAACAAGCACAACCGGACCGTTATCACCAGTCCTGCTCTTGACGATTTTCACCGCCGCGGAGAATTCGCCGTCGTCAGGGATGGTGGCGCTGGCTTCTCCGTCCATAGCTGCCTGAGAAAAGACGCTCGTCGGAGGCGCTCCGGCGACAGCGATTGTTGGTACTAAGGCAGGGAGTAAGCTCGCCGCAAACGTGAGGGGCAGAAGGCGCATCAATTCTCTCCTAGGGCTTCCTGTGTGCCACGAACGGCAAGAACGCATCGACGTCTTGCTGGCGGAATGGCAGGTAGGGGACGCTCCACGCGTAGTGGAATTTGTTGGCGGAGCGCATCTTCTCCAGCGCGCTCAGTTCGATAGGAACGAATGCCGTAATTCCTGGCACGGTGATGGCCATGCGCTTCGTTGCTTCCTTCGCATCGAGATTCGACGGGATGGACTGCTGATAGCACTTCACTGCGTCGTCCCGCAGACCCTTGTTGTCACGTGCCTTTCGGTAGCGGTTCACGAGCATGTATTTGCACGCGGTGTACTGCGGATCAGATCCCGCCTCGCTCGTGACTCTTGCGAGCAGTGAGTAGCCGTCGTCTACACCAGTAGCGATTGACTCGCGCAGCAAGCCGATCTTCTGCGCGTTGGTCGTGCGCTCGTCGTAGATTGCTCGAGGGATATTGGCAAGTGCTGACCAACAGGTCGAGGAATAGCGTGTGGCATTGGTTCGGTCGCCTTGGCGATAGCTCAAGAACGCTCCGAATCCGCACACACGATACGACCCGTCGGGTGCGATCGCGAAGGCTTGGGAGATAAGCGACGAGGCGTTATTAAGATCTGCTGCTTGCCCTTTTCCATACGCAGCAGCAAGCGCCAGGTTGTAGATGGCGGGTTGGTAGTTAAACGTTGCGGCAGCGCGATAGAAGTCGATTGCCAACGCCAAATTCTTTGCTTCCCCGAACAATCCGTACTCGGCGATGAAGCCGGCAAAATTCAGCGCTTCCGGATTTCGCTGCGAGGCAAGATTGGACAATTTTGCGAGCAATTCCTTTCGCTTCTGCGATTCGGAATTCGTCAACTGGATCATCCAAGAAACGATGGTCTCGCCATCGTTACTTACGACATTGTGTTCTCCGTATCGAAGGCGTGTGCCGTATTCCATGGCTTTCGGAAGTGCAGCCTGCGCGTTAAAAACGGCGGATGACGTGATGCTGTCGACAACAGTGGAATTCTGCTTCTGATAGCTGTTGACGAAGTTCTTGAAAGTATCCGAGTTAAACGTGGTTTCCGCAAAATTTCTCACATCAACGGCACCGCCAGGGCTCCCCTGAGCGTGAGATGGATTAGCGTCAAACGCAGCAAAAATTGCGGACAGGAGAACAACAATAGTCCGCAAAAATGGTCGCTTTGTCATGTCCATTGTGTGGTTCGGTGTTTTGATAAATTTAATTTTAATCTGTTTGAGTAGAAATGTAACTATAATGTTGGGGCCGGTTGATGGCGCAACAAATCGTTCCGCCAACCGTTGCCAGGAGAGGACATGGTTGAGGTTGCTGATTCGATTCCCGAGGTCGTTGGGCTGAGAGAACTGACGCAGGATGAGCGTCAGGCCATCATGATGGCGAAGGAGGGTTCGGGCCAAGAGTCCGCGATCGAACAACAGATAAGGGATCTCTTTGTCTGGTCGATCGTCACGAAATCGTCAGATCTGCACATCTCTGGACGCGGTAGACGAGACTCACCGAATGTCTTCGTAAATGTGCGAACGCCAGCTGGTTTCAAGCGATTCCGCTTCAAGTACGGCAATGACTCAAAGATGGGCCGGCATTGGGAAACGAAGCTCTTTCAGCTCACCGGAACGTCACAAGGCGCGACGACGCCGGATATTGCGTCGGTGCGCTTTGAAATGGAGTTGCCGGCCGAGTTCGCCAGACTTCATGGTCTGCGTCCTTTCGCAGGGGAAGACCTGTATCTGGTGGATGTGCGGGTGGAGTACACCAAGACCTATAACGGGTTCAAGTTCACCTGCCGCCTACTCGATCCCCAGCGTGCGCCAGAGCTACATGCTTTGGGTCTTCCATACGCCGTCCTACGCGCAATCCTGCGCGCTTTGCACGAGCCGAATGGGATGGTGCTTGTCACAGGTCCAACCGGTTCTGGCAAGACGACACTGCTAAATGCGATGTTGGTTTTGCTGAACGATGGCACCAAGGCAATACATACGATTGAGGATCCGGTGGAAATCGCGCTTCGCGGAGACGGCCCAATCACGCAGGTGCAGGTTGGGGGCAACATCACATTCAAGCGGGCTCTGAAGTCCTCACTCCGGCAGGACCCGGACATCATTATGGTGGCTGAAATTCGGGATGCCGAGACGATGGAGATTGCCCTTCAGGCGGCACAAACTGGACACCTTGTGCTTGCGACAGTCCATACGAACAACAGCTACGAGACCTTCTCACGGGTTGTGGATTTAACCGAAGACAAGACGAGAGATGCCTACCGGGTGGCACAGGTATTGAAACTTGTGGTTGCACAGCGGCTGCTCGATCGTTATGACGGGCCGGCCCAGACAAGGCCCCTGACACGCGACGAAAAGCTGTGGGCGAAGACCAACGGGATGGATCTTGGGGATGAGATTTGCGAGAACGTCGGAGAGGCCATCGGGAAAACTGCGTTGGTGGAAGTGATCGCCACAACTCCAGAGATTGCAAGTCTTCTGCAGGCGCCGGTTATTGACACTCCTGCGATTTATCGGGCCGCGTGCGAGCAGGATCAGTTCGAGCCGTTGGTTGTCGCCGGCGTACGTGTCGTCGAGTCTCATGGCGGGCGGCTTGCGGATTGTATGCACCAGTTGGCGGGGAACATGGATGCTGAGAGCAGCCCTAGTCTGCGGGTGCGCATGGCGAAGCAATACGGACTCAACTTCACGCAGGTCAACGAAGCGATCGATTCGTATCACCGGGCTGCGGACGACGGAAGTACGAAGCCGATGGAGCACTTTTTTGAAATTGCGACATCGACCCGAGTCGCAGCTTGATACGTATTGCACGGAGACAAAAATGACGCGAATCGCATCGCTGTTGGCCATCATCTTGTTAGGAGCCCCCGTGGCAAACGCACAAGTTCCTCAAGGGATGGAACAACTGAAGCCTTACCTGCAAGTGAAGCCCGTCCTCGGAGATGAGGAAACGGTCCGAGTGTTCTTCTCGCCCGGGTGCCAATTTTCGCGGGCGTACTTTCAATTCTTCAAGAACCTGCAGGCTACTTTGCCAAAGGAAAAGACATTCCAGTTCACTCCATTGGTTAACAAAGCAGACGGGATTCAGTTTGCTTTGAGCTACTTGGCCGTACAGAAGTATTACCCGGCCTATCTCCACAATTTCATCGAGGCATCCTTCGTTGGTGTCCAGGAAAAAGGGATCTCAACTCAAAATTGGGCGGGCATTGAGAGAATCGGCCGGGCTGCGCAGATTCCTGTGTCGCTCCCTCAGCTAGTCAACTCCCACGCTGACACGTTGAAAGCGAGCCTAGAGGCACTTCTAGTGACTCAGAAATCGCTGAAGATCACAAACACTCCTTCGGTATCGGTAGCGGGTACATATATCGTCACGCCCGAATTCACTGGGGGCGATGCCGCGCTGTTCAGTCAGCTCGTCAACGGCATCATTTCTATGGCTCGGTAATTCATCCGGCTAAGAATAATTTAAGCGCCGAATGAAGCGCTTAAAGAGGGTGATTGCGCCCCGATTGGATCCCGGCAGGCTATCGGATGCGGTAGGCATCCGAAACCCATTACCTCCGCACGTCGCCATATGCTAACTCCCGAACAAAAAAAGCAGATACTGGACGGACTTCAACGAGGTGTCACCGACACGCTGATTGCCAAAACCATAGGTGTTAAGCATATGGCGGTTTTTCAGTTCCGGAAGTCGTTGGGCATGACGTCAAAGCAGGTTGTGAATCTCCGGTATGACACCTGGATTCGCTTAATTGAGACAGGGACTCCTGTCGAGCGAGTGGCTGAACTGTACAAAGTTCGTGCTTCCACGGTGCTTACTACCCTGTATCGCAAACGCAATTTCTCGTACACGGAGGCCAAAGTCCGTGCCAGGCTCTCGCTTGAGGAGGCGTTCAGGGCTGCACTTGGTCTGACGGAGAAGGAGATGAAAAAACAGCAGCGCGCGCTGTGGAGAAATCTTGCGGCGGGAGGAATGGCCGTCAAGTCGATCGCAATGCTCTACAACGTGAGTGTGGCAACGGTTCGGAGGTCGCTCCGGAATAAGGACACGTAAGTTCGCCTATGCGCGTTACGCTGGCCAATTTTCTATAACGAGATCCCACCAGTTGGGAATCAGTATTTCACCCTCCAGTCCCCCCCAAGCCGACGTGCATTACAATCTGTTTCATAGATGATTGTTTTTGCACGTATAGAATTGCTTGCCGCGCCCGGCACCCGCCGTGCGCCGGCACTTTTTCCCTGTAGCCGAGTCCATGTCACCGGCCGCGGCTGTAGAAGGCCCCGGCCGAGCCTAAATGTTTCCAGCGCGACCGTGTTGTCGTATACGTGTAATCTTCGGGTTTTTCGCCACCGGCGGCCCCGCACTTTGCCCATATGCTAACCGACGAACAAAAGCTACTAATCCAACAAGGTCTTCGCAAAGGTGTCGCCGACACTCAAATCGCGAAAGCGATAGGCGTCAAGCATATGGCCGTCTTCCATTATCGAAAGACGCTCGGTATTTCGTCAGACGAAGTGCGTGACATACGGTACGACACTTGGGTTCGTCTGCTTGAATCTGGCATGGACGTCGAACGCGTGGCCGCCCTGTACGAGGTGCTTCCCGCCACGGTTATAACGACGCTGCAGAAGCAGCGGAATTTTTCGTATGCCGAAGCTAAAAAGCGTGCTCGGGCTGCGCTCGAGGAAGAGTTTCGCCGCGCACTTGGCATCACTGCGAAGGATATTAAGAAGCAACAGCGCGAGACCTGGAAGAAGCTCGCTGACTCAGGTATGTCTTTCGAGGCAATTGCGACACTTTACGAAGTGAGCACAGATACTGTGCAGAAGGCGCTGCGACGGAAGGCACCTGGTAAATTTAGCTCGCAAGCTGATGGATCTGCATTCGATTGGTGACTGGGCTCGACGTCCAGTCGGGATACGGTGGCGCGTCGACGGAAGCGAATCTGGACGCCGATAGGAAAAGAAAAAGCCGGCATAGCCGGCTTTTTACTTTCGGACGCTTCAAAATGCGCTCAGAAGCCTCGACCGTGGCCGAAGCCAGAGCTAGTGCCCCCGCTGATATGACGCGATTGGTTCGAGGTTGAGCGCGGGTCGAAGCCCAAATCGGGTTTGCAGCCAAAGCCGTTACGCTCGCTCGGCTTACCTTCTGCGATCCGATCCCAGCCAATGATCTTAGGCGCGACGAACTTCTCCGTCGCCGGCACATTGGCTTGGTGACGTCGCGTAGGCTTACGACGCGAAGCGGCATAGACCGATTGGATCTGGGCGAGAAGGTATTTGAGCATGAAGGGCATAATTCCCTCGTATTCACATATGTTTTCGACAAATTACCACAGAATATTACTGTGTGGAACACGAAATCGGTGGCTATCTCTGGCCCTCGGTTCGGAATGCTACCAAGGGCCAGCAACCGGCTATTGAGGCGGAAGCTCCGGCGCTGCCCCACTTGGCCGCTCGATACGCTCCAGGCTCGTTCGTGACGGACCTGAACTCGCCCCGACTGCATCTTTGAGGTTCTGAGCAACGTTCGATGCTGAACGACGGACTGTACCAGGCCCCTTCTCTCCGAGATCGGCGTTGACGGAGTGCTTGTTCGCGCTGTCGACTTTGTCAGTCACTTCCTTTTGGTGATCCGATAGGCCGGTTTCCACCATCTTCTTAAAAGCGGGGTCCAGCTCAGGCAAATTATGTGGTTGCGGAGGCGTTTGCCGGGGTGATGAGGCCATCACTGGCTCAGAGCTAGCTCCGGTCGGTCGGGAGTCTTGCGGGCGCGTCACGTGGGCGCGATGAGCTGGCGCCCCTCCAGTCGGCGCTACAGCCAAAGGCGCCTGCGATGCCGGGGCCGTACCCACTGGAGCAGTCGGGGAGGCCGCCGGAGCATGTGCCGGACGGACTGGCGGGACTGGCAGCGCGGGCGTACCGCGTTGCACGGCGTTTTGGAGATTCTGAGAGTCAACCCCGGTCCTGTCTGCCGGTGAGCCCACAGTGAAGTCCTTCATCGACGTGTCGCCAGGTGTAAAGCGCATGTGTTGCATGGCCTGGGCCTCATCGGCGAGATACTGCGTCGCTCGCGCTCTGTCAGCGACCGACGCGTTTCCGTCTTGAGCCATCAACACGGCGGCCCGGTGGCGATTCACCGCCTGCTGGCCCTCCGGGCTGTTCACCACCGTGTTCGTAACGCCGCGAGCCGCGTCATCTGCTGCTTGGCGCATGTACTTCTGCGCGTTCGGGTTCTCTTCGAACGCTCGTCCCTGGAGCACTTGGAACATGCCGAATTCTGGGTTTGCGCTTCGTTGCCAAACAATTTCTGGTGCTTTGATCTGCGCTGATGCCTGCACGAAGCTCGAGCTATCGTGCAGAGCGTTGGAAGTGGCGTCCGACACGGATTTAACATCACTGACAGTACGCTGAAATGTCTCCTGCGTTTGCAGGGTTTGGCTCAGATCCTTTGCGAGCTGCTGGCCCGAACTACTCGTCTGGCGCGAAGATATCGTGTCGTGAATTGCCTGCGAAAGCGCCTTGGAGTCATCGTAGGACATGTTGCGCCCAGCGTCGTCAGTTCTCTGCAAGCGATCGAACGCGTTGGTTGCAGCTTGCCCGGAGACTCCACCAGAAATCGATGCGCTCGGTAGGCCGGCGCCCGGCCCTGCCCCTGCGCCGGCACTGAACCCGACTTGCATCGACGCACCCGCACTGTTCTCGTTAGCCTTGGCCGCCGATACGCCCGCACCTGCGTGCTGACTTTGACTGGCGTTCCTTCGGATTTCCCAGTTTTTGACAATGTCCTGGCCTGTGGCATTGTCGACTCCCAACGATTCGAAGTTTCCACTTCTTGCCGCCTCGGTCCACTGCCTTAGATTCTGCTGGCCTGCTTCGATGGACTCTGATTGTGTCTGAGCCTTAGTCAATGAGCGGGTGGCTTCTCGTGCTTGATTGCCGAACGTCGAGCTTGCCGAAACAGCGTCGAGTGCTCCGTTCATCTTCAGGCTGGCTTGACCATTTGCCAATTGAGTGGCTTGCGCGATCGATGAGTTCTCGAACATCGGACGCGTGGCGGAAGGGGCCGGCGCGACGTTATCAGTCGTGTTCTGGCTCTTGGGAGCGATCGTGGCAGCAACGCTGGTCATCATTGACGACTGCCCCAATCCAAAGATGATGCTCATCAAGACAGGGAGGCTGGCCATCACGTGCGACCCAACGCCGATTTGAAGGCTAAGCTCCTTGTAGGCCGCGAACGTGCTCGCTTGAGATATCCACCCTCCTTGTCTGAGCGCCTGCAGGAAGTTCGCGACTTCGATGGTCTGCATCGCATTCACAAGTTCGGCACCAACATTTACCACGAGCAGCGGCCACACCATGATATGAGCAGCCGTTTTCACACACCTTCCGGCCTCGGTGCCAGCGAACATCATCAGCATCAGAATGACCGGACCAAGGCCAATGATGAGAGCGATCAGCTGATTCCCGAAGCTGCCCGCGTAGCGCAGCATCGGTACCTCGCTCGCAGCATTCTGCAGGTTGTTACGCTCGATTTCCGCAGCCTGGAGTGCGGTCGCTTGGCACTGACTCAAATTCTCACCAAACGCCCGAAGGCAATTCAGATCGGATTGAACCATCTCAGCGAACAGAAGGTTCATGAACTCAGCATTTGCTTGAGCCGCTCCTCCGGAGAAGACGCCGCCAAGCGTGTTCGCGGTCGCGATCGCGTTGTACTGGGCTGCAATGGAGTTGAAGCTGTAGTCTGCATTCGGCAGCTTCTGGTCCATCCCGTTGACCGCACCTTGAACCACTCGAGTGAACTCAAGACTGTTGAGCGCATTGGTAATATCGTCAGCCACCTTGTAGGCAGCGTCTGGACATGGCAAGAAGTCGTAGTCACTCATGCCGACGTCGTTCACAAGGCCCGTTGTGTTCAGAGAAGCCTGATAGAGAAGCGCGCCCAATGACGTTGGGTTCACCCCATTAATGGCAATCGACTGAGCCGCTTTCGCACCCGTGTTTCCCGTGTTCAGAACCATGTCCTGCACTTTCGCATAGTCGGTGCCTGAGTCAGGTCCGAAGCACGAAGAAAGTACCGTCTTGACCTTCGAGTCGATGCCCGACAGGCGGACCATCGCTGTCCGTGCGCTCAAAAGTGTCTTCAGTGGATTGAGAAAGCCATTGGTCGTAGCCGAGATGGTCGGATACTCCATGTCCACGGTCTGGAACGCGGTGGCAAATACTTCGTTCAGATCCATTGACAGCTGACTGGCACCTGCAGGGATGATAGAGATGGCCAGCGGGACGTTATCCACTTTGGTAACTGCGCCGGTGTTTCTGGACTGAATCTGGACGGTGCCCTGCAACATCGAATTGGTGAGCAGCATTGCCAGCACAAGCGGCATAAGTGCGTGCAAAGGCCCGGTCGCGAGCGTCGCGGCCCCCTGGCCGCTAGGGCTCCGGAGGGTCGCGGTCGTGACCGTGGACAACAGTCGCCAAATCGCGACGAGGACAGCAAATCCCCAGATCATCGCGTTTTGCTTACAGACCATCGCCACTCCGTTCAGAACGGCACTGAGCGTGGTCAGGTCTGCGCTGACAGAGTAATAAGTTAGTGTCGGAATGGCCACAATGTCACCGTTGGTAGATTACTTGAGGTTGGATGCGGTGAACTTCGTCCCTTCATTCAGCTCAGTGACAATCTTCAACATCGCGTCGCTGCGTTCACAAGCATCGCGCTTGCCAAGGAAGTCCGATCGCAGCTGACGGATGTTGAATTTCTGATCGTCGGTCAGGTCGTACCCCGTCGACGTCTGGATGAGGTTTGCACCCTTGTACAGCGCTTCACCGAGGCGTGAGGCAACGCACTCAACAATGTGCGGTGCAAGTCGCTGTGCAATGGCCACACGAGTGTTCGGGTTTGCAGTCTTCGCGAGCAGTGCGGACAGAGGGACGCCTGCCTGGCGCATGAACTGAACTTGCTGCACCGTGAGCTTTGACGCGTCACCGCTGTTCGCCAGTCCGACAATTGATGTGGCAAGGATAGTGTTCGCCGGGTCAGGAGTTCCGAATAGCATCGTGTTGACCCAGCCCTTCACGCCCGGATAGTTGAAGGGGATGACTTGCATTTGCGTACAGATCTGGTTGTCAACACCGCCGAATACGCTTCCGCCTGGATTGACGCACTGGTACAGATTGAGCGGCAGGTCTGGGCGCAGCGACCCGGTACCGCCGCCCTCGATCAGGTCATTAAGAGACACGAGTGCAGGCCCAGAGCAGGCAACTTTACCGAGGCTGTTGTTCGCCGGGTTGCTCGTGGTATTCCCCTGGCCACTCTGATTCAGGCTGTTGCACGGAACCGCGTCGATGTTGTAGCCAAGCAGCGCGTACAGCAGTTTGTTGTTGAGGCTGTTCGGGTTTGCTGGATCATCTGTACTGCCGTCAGAATTTCCGAGGCCCGCGAGCCCCATGATTGCGGTTCCACCGGAGGCCACGGCCATTTTGATTAAGGCGTTACCGCTCTTTGGGTTGTTGGCCGACTGCTGTTTCAGGTACGAGTTTGCCTGGGAGAGATAGCTTGTTAGGCCACCAAACACATCGGTGACCATATTCGAACTCGTTGCGCCAGTGTTGCCATCCCCGTTCACAGCATTCGACAGCGCTTTCTCTGCAGGGTCGATCAGCAGGTGCGCCATCTGGCAGGAGTTTTTCGCCAGATTGTTCATGTTCTGCAGCAACGTTTGAAACTCAGTGATGAGTGCGTCCAACGAAGGTGAGATGGCTTTGATTGCTGCTTTGAACGCGAGGCCGGCTGCATTGGCTGCGACTTGGCGAAAAATCTGAATCAGCTGCTGGCTGTTGATGAAGCTGAACGACCCACCGAAAAGGTCGATGCCACCACATCCCGCGTCAATACGAGGGGGGTCAAAGGTCACCAGGTTGACCGGTTGTATCGGCGTGCGCATCGCGAACCCCCCCATAAAGACGCCGGTACGATCCTTGGTGGACAGCGTCCCTGGAGCGGTCGTATTGCTCATCACCATCGAGCCAAGGTCGGCAAAAATGCCAGCTGATGCGAGCCCTGGCGTGAGCGCAATGAAGGTAGCGGCCAGAATTTTTTTTATACGCATGATCGACTCCTAGTATTGCTTGAGCAGGTAGGGCTGAAGTACTTCTCTGAACGTGCCCGGCTCGTTGGGGTCGAGTTTCAACCCCTTGAGGTCAGTGTTGGTGGCGACGCCACGGTCCCAGACATCCAGGTCACGCATCACATCGGCACTAAGTAGCTTTGTGTCGTGGCCAGCGAAGGCAATCAACTTCGTCAATTCGTCTTCTGCGTAGAAGCCTTGGGAGACCACAAGGTACTGATTGGGATCCGAGTGTCCCGTGTACGCTTGGGGGCGCGGCACATACACGATCGAGGGCGTCAGCTTGAGCCCCAGCTTGTGGAAAAGCCCGTTATCGGGCAGGAGCTTCCCTTTGAATCCGTTCGGCTTGGCGCCGTCGAGCGAAATCACGACGTGCTCGAGTCCATACGCCGCCTTCAGCCGCTCGAGGACGGGGATTTCCATCGCGCAGAATCGACAGGTGCCATCCACAAAAACAACAAGTCCGCCCGCTTTAGCCATCTCTTGAACCGCTTTTTGCTGCGCCTGATAGTTTGCGTTGCGCACGGCAAGTGCCCCAGTTGATGCGTATGGCACACGATTGTTTTCATCGAGCACAGGATCTTTGCGAAGCACCCTTGTGACTGCTTCGCTGAAGCGCTGCGCCTTATCCATTACGATCCGTTTCGCGTACATATAGGCGGAAACGTTCTCGTCCGTCGGATTGTCAATTGCCCGTTCTTCCAGCATCGGGTATGCCTTGCGCAGGAACTCAACGTTCACTGATTGCTTGCCGTCGGCCTTCGGCGCGCTCTCGGTCTTGGGAGCAGTTGGTGCCGGCGCGGGTGCTTTTTCATCAGCAGCATCCGGCTGGCCAGGCACTACATAGGGCTGATAGTTGACGAAGGCGTTGCCGTAATCGTCGCCACGAGAGGTGTATTGCTGCCCTACGGCACCGAAAGAAACAGTTGCCGCAACGAGCGCAAGCAGCGCGGTCATGAGGAGGTTATGGGTAGCCGGCATAGGTCCGTAGGATCAAAACAGTTTGTAGGCGAAGCCAACGACGCTGCCGGCGTCGAGGAAGCCCCAATAGCGCGAGTCGTTCGACATCGGGTGTACGCCGATAAGGAAATACTTGCCGGCCGGGATGATCTCGTCGCGCTCGAATTCCTTAGCTTCTCGGTGATACGCCTTTGCGAGCGGAAATCCACGCACGACCGTCTTGCCGTTGATTCGCACCTCTTCGCCTCGAATCGTTATCCGGTCACCCGGTACGCCGGCAACCTGCTTTAAAATGAATTTCTCTTTGAAGCCAGATAACGCGCCACTAGGCGACCAAAACAGCAAGTCCCCGTCCTTGACCTTTGTCGGCGCGTGATGGACAAGAAGCGCCAGATGAAGGTCGGGGAGGCATCGTTCTTCTTGAGGATCAAATCCGAAGGAGACGATTGGCTTCCCCCAAAAGCAGGCAACAAGAAGCAGCATGGCAGCGAGAAACGTGAAGAATCTGCGCCGTTCGCTGGGCGTTCGGGGCGTGGCTTGCGTGTCACTCAGTGCGTTGTTCACGTGCGACCCCATCGTGTGCTCCGGGAGCCGGAGCGAGTGTGGCGGCGGGCTGCTGCTGCAGATTGACTGCAGCACGGAGTTCGTTCGTAATGTCGACCGCATTCGCGGGAATTGCCGCAATCGTCATATCACCGTCGTCATTCCGGCTTGCGTCGATTACCACATACCCAAGCTCCTGATACCTGCGGAGAACCGCCCTGATTGGTGCTGCGATCTCGGTCTTCATCTGCTGCTCGGTACGGTTCGGCCGATCCAATGCCGCCTCCAAGAGCACTGCCCCTTTTTCTGCAAAGGCGATGTTCCTTGCGGGCGACGCAGTTTGGTGTCCAAGAACATATGCAATCAGGCAAAGAAGCACTGCGAGCGGGTAGGTGATACCGCCGGTGTTAATGGGATTTTTCACTTAACAACTCCTTCAGCTCGTTGATGACTTCCTTGCGCGACATGCCCTCTCTACCGGTGAAGACTTGAATGAACTCTTGCATCCATCGGGCACGGCGATCGCGGGTGTCTCCCATCACTTGCGCCACAGCGTCAAGAACGTTCATGCCCTGCTCCATCAGTTCGAAGACAGCATCTTTGGCGTCGCCCTCGGAGCTAAAGAGTGCGCCCGTAAACTTGTCAACGTAGAGGCGACATACTTCATACGTCTCTTCGCCCATAATGAGCATCTCGCTCCAAAGTCCCTTTTTCGATTCGACGCTTCGGAGCAATCGATTAAAGTAGGGGTCATTAGCGAACGCTGTCATGACTTTTTGTTCGACAACTGCATCGATTTCCTCGGACTCTTGCGCCATGATCACCTTCCAGGCCGACTGACGAAGAATGACCGAGCCAGCGGGGAACTCGGAGAGTTTCAGAAGTGACTGGATGATCATCCAAACGGCGACCTTCTCCTTGCGGCCTTTCAGATAGAGACCTTCCATAGCTGCCGCTGCCGATTCGACTTTGATCAGGTCAAGCGATTCGTCTACCCAAATCCGCTTTTGCCCTGGCAGCGTCTTGATCCGAGTCATCAACACATTGATGCAGCAGAAGAGCACGCACCGCTTGAGGTGATCGTCGTCACCGAGTCCAGCCAATTCGAAAACGGTGAATTGCTTCCGAGGGTCGATGGTGCTGGGTCCGGTAAAATACGGACCGCGAGTTGGCGATTGGATGAAGGCACGCAGCCGCGGAATCAGATTGTTTGCCGCGGTAGCCACCTGGGTAACCATCTTGTCTTCGCGCGTTTGCTCAACGATGTTCACCAGGCAGTCAATGACGTCGGAGATTTCCGCCCTGTTGCTTCTTTTCCCCCATGCTGCTTTGACCGCTTCATTGGTGGCGATGCGAGCCCCCGGATCCTGGGGCTCGTTGTCATAGGCCATCATGACGAGCAAGGCCGTGATCGTTTCCTGCTGTTCATCAAACTCGTCGTCGGAGAGCCCCGTGAACGGTTGAAGGGACGGGCGGAACCCGGCCCTGCCACCGAACTCGTTGAATTCGCCACCGACCGACGCGCAGAACTTCTTCGAGCTTCGACCGTTATCGAAGAGCATCACCGTCCTGCCCGCCGCCAGATCACACAGAATCTGGTACTGTAGGTTGAACGACTTGCCGGCACCTGATTTCGCGGCCATCACGCCGCAGTAATTTGAGTTGCTGATGAACGGGTCAAAATAGAGTGCACTGCCACGCCGTGTCATGTAGGCGGCGCCAGCATTGGTAAACGTCTTGTTTGCGTTCCCGAGGTAGTCGCCATATACCGGGAGCAGGCATCCCACTTCAGACGCCGTAGTAATGGCTTCGCCGGAGATCTTGTTCGCAATCCCAGAAGAGAAGTTCAGCGGCATTGCTTGTGCCCATCGGACAAGTCCGGTGCCGGTGACTTGGCGCGAGTCGAAGCCGAGCTTATCGAGCGTGCCTTTGACGGTGGCTGCTGCGCGGACAACTTCCTCACGGGCTTTGCCGAAGAGGAATACATTCGTGGATACGTGGACGAACTTGTTTCCGTCCTCCGCGGCTTGCTTCTTCAGCGCCAGGAGATCCGCCAGTTTTGCGGCGGGGTCTTCCACACCCAACTTGATCGGGATGTTCTGTACGACTGAGCGGGACTTGATCGCGGACTCGACTCGATCCCATTCCTTACGCTGGTTTGCCACGCGCACTGTCGTGGTTAGGATGTACGGGGTATCGATGCGCTGCCCGCCGCCTTCCCGCGTCGGTCCTTTGTTAAATGGGGCTCCGCTCACGAGATTCATGATCCCGTGGAACGGCTTTTCCGGATATGACTTCACCGTGACGGCTGTGCAATGCGTGTCGTCATTGAAGACGCCGTATCGGGTGTCAAGAAAGCTGAAGGTGTCGTCTGGCCCAAAAATTTGATATTTCAACTCCATCAGCGGATCCAGCGCGACGTCGACGTTCGGTTCATAGATGCGAGAGAACCAGCGATATACGCCTACAAGTTCGCGAGCGCTCAGGCGTTTGACATCCTGGAAGCCGACATCCCTGATGTTTGCCAGAAACTCGTTCTGGAGGTGTTCGCTTTCCTCAAGAATGTTGTCATCCACCTTCCTGTTCGGGATCGCCAAGGAAATGATCACCGTGCGGCAATTCAGGATCGGCATGTCGCTTAGGGAGCCGGTGACTAGCGCGTCCGTGAACAGCTTCTTTTGCCGACCGATGAGGTGTTGGACGACTTCACCACCCTGCTCCTTACCTTGAGCGAATGTTTCGGGGGCCTCGTGATCCGGCTGCACGATGAGACTCACTTGAATGACAGAGTCATCGGGGACCGACTTGAACGCATTCTGAATAACCGTGCTGAATTCGCCTCCCCCACCCGACAACGGGCTCATGCGATAGACAGCGCCCACGTACGCCTTTTCCGAATCAGCTTTGCTGACGACTAGGTTTGAGTCGTTGGTGTACGTTTCCAGGTTGATAACGTCGCTGATAGGGCACTTAAACTGCTGCCCTTTAACCATTTTTGCGATGAGGTTCACGGTGGCTGTCTCAGGAAATGTGTTGCGCGATGTGCCCTGACGGGACATCGCGCTTCAACGCTTTCGTATGCGTGTTTCGGTGACTGGTGAGTTACTGGGGAGTAACGATCGTCGTCACAGCGTGTGCTTCAATCGGTGTGCCTGTGGCGGTAGCGACGGTCTGGACGAGGGACGGCCCGATCAGGCCAACAACCAGAATCCCCAAAAGCACGGAAATGTTGCGATAGCCACCGCCGTGCGCGAGTTGCCACAAGGTCACGACCAGAGCAATCATGATCAGCGCCATGATGAAGGTGCTGCCCAGTACGGTCTTACAGGTGTCCACAAACGCGTCCCACGCACTGCCAGCCAGTGCGGTGCCGCCGTTCATGGCACCGACAGCGATAAGCATTGCGCCAACGGTAAGGACAAGTGCAGCGACCGGAACGAACGAGCGCTCGGAAGTTTGCAGGGTTGGTTGAGTAGCTTCGATTTTCATGGTTTCCTCTTTGTTTACTGCGGCATGGAAGTCGGCGATACGCTGCCTCGGGGATGTTCATCAACCGGCGTTTGCGCGCCAGGTTGGATGAAATTGGTTTGCTGTGTCGGTTCAACCGACGGCTCAGTGCTCGGACGGACGTTGCTGGACTGCTTCGTTTCAGCGGCACGATGCGGGTACAGCCCGCGTTGCATACCGGTCGGGTCGCCACCATTGAAGCCGGCCCAGCGAGTCGGGATGATTTCTTTGTAGACGACCGTGTCCGCCGTCAAAACGTCATTGGCGTCCACGAATTGCTTGATCCAAGTCCGTTGGATAACCGGACCCTCGCGCACAGGAGCACCGTCCTGCTGTGGCGGTTGAAGTGTTCCGAGGTGGGGAAGCCCGCTCGACCCTGTCATCAGCACATTGCCCGACCCGGATTTCAACGGTGATTCGGCACCACTTGTCACGGGCGCAATCTCAGTTGCCTTGTCGTAGGCGCTGAATTCCATCTCCTTGTCGAAGCGTGTATCCGGTAGCTCGCCGTTTGTCGACGCTTCGACAGCTCGGAAGCTCCTGCAATAAACGCTGCTGGGGTCTTGCTTTCTGTTGCAGTCGTAAGTGTTTGTGCCGATCGGATTGAACGCGCTTGAGCATGCCGCGAGGACCGTGGTCGATGCGCAGACGATCAGCAAGGCAATTTGTCGGAGTGGTCCTTTGTGGTTCATTTCTGTGCATCCTTGTTTGCAGTTCTCTTCTTGAGCACAACGGGCTCCCGTAAAATCCAGGTCACTCGTGTGCCTGCGGTCACTTCAACAACCGGGAACGTTTCCTTTGCGAAATTCAGGTAAAACTGGGAGAGCTGACTGGCGGCATGGTTAATCCCTTGCCCGACCGCCGTGCCGGCGAGGTAAGCCGGGTTTGGCAAGGTGTAGCTTTGCTGCTGACCATTTGCCGTGTTCGTGTTGTAGGACGGCACTGCTTGCGGTGCGAGTGCAGACCCCAGTCCGGCAGCCATGCCACTGAGCGCGGATTGCATGAGCATGGTTCCCTGCTTGTTCACTACACGGCCTGCGAGGCCGAGGGTCCCGTCGATGTCGACCGCGTATGCATTCACCTTTCCTTCAAACACTTCGCCGTCGCTGAAGATGCAACTAATGGCTTGCGATGTCGCATAGGCGCGTTCGGCACTGATGACTGCGACCGCTCCTCCACCGATGAAGCAGTTCTGCAGATCGGAGGACTTCCATGAGTTGGGCATGATCGCGAGCCCCTTCACACGAGAAACGAACGGAGCGCCAACTTCCTCCATCTTTTTCACGTCGCCCGCAGCACCACCGTTCGAGCCGCTGGGCATGGCGTTGATGCCGGTCAGCATCACCGCTTCAATGCCCGTGTACTTTGGCAACACGAGGTCGGGCCGCTTGCTTCCCTCGTCTTCGTTCGGCTCTTGCTTCACTGCATCTGCCACCATCATCGGACGGGACGGTTCAGCGGGTGCAGGGTTCGCTTCGGGAAATCCGGCACCTTGGTTCGGTGCTGCTGCGCGGGCGGTATTGGGATCTGTTCGATCAAAGTTCACAGCGGCCGGGAGGTCCTTGCCCGGACCCGAAGGTGCCGTTGCATCGGATCCGGGCGCTGCGGACGCAGCAGATGCGCCACCCGCAGGGGTGACCACCGTGATGTTGCCCATCTGAGTGCCTGCAGAATTGCCCCCTGGCGCACCTTGAGCCATGGCATCCATGCGTCGTCCTAAAGCACGGATTTCAGCGGACAGATCCTCGAGCCCTTGATTACGCGAGGTTGTTGGCAAAACGCCGGCGAAACTCTGCGGCGCCGGCGCTGCCTGCGCCGATACCGGCGAAGAAGCTGCACCCTGGGTAGGCAATGCACTGGCTGTGCTCGGGGCCGGTGCAGGGGCGGTCATCTTTTTGTAAAGGATGTACCCGCTTCCCCCGATCAGAACCGCGGCGATGAGCGCGCGGAACATCGGGGGCATGTCTTGCCATTCCTGCTTCTTTTGCGAGATGAACGACGGTGTCTCCATGCTTACTTCCCCTCACGCTTTCGTGCGAGCACGATGACCTTGGTCTTCTCGCCAGGCGCGAGGACAGGCTTCGGAAAGATGCTGATCGCGAGCACGTTCGGACCGTCAAATTCCTGCTCGCGCAATGTGGCACGTGCCTGGCCCGGATTGCGGACGGTGTACACATACAGATCGCCTTCGCGGTCGCTGAAGCGGGAGTCGACCGTGACTACAAGCCCGTTCATGGCGATAGGCGGAAGGCTGATTTCGACTTGGGAGTACCCGTCCGGCGAGCGGCCGCGCGCTACAGTCTCCATGACGTCCTGGATGCGCGTGATGTAGTCGCCACCGCTGGACTTAGCACGTTGTCCGCCCGAAACCGTACCGGTGTCGTCGGTAACCAAGATTGTTTGTGCCGAAATTTCTTTGGGGACGAGTTGCAGTCCAAGGGCGGGACCACCGCCAGGGGGCTCGATAAAGATCTGGCGCGGCTTCGCCGGCAGTGAGGGCCAGTAGACGTAAATATTGTTGCCCGACGCACGCCGCTCGATCTTGATATCGCTGGTCTGCACGATGAACGGATTCTTGAATGGCAACTGGATACGGTTCGGCTCATCGACGCTCAGATAGACCGTCTGGGATCCCCCGTTCGTCCAACTGACCTTTTGTGCACGGGACGGGTCTATGGTGTCCAGGCTTTCGCCGGGCACCTTAAGCACGCCAGGAAGATCGATTTCCTTAGCCGGGGTGTCCTTCACGGCGATCGAGTGATCGACTTTCAGCGGATCCCGTCCCTTCTTGCTTGCCTTCGTCGGCGTCGGCGTCGGCTTCGACGCGACCGGTGCGGGCTGGGCGAAGTCTGCGGTCGTGGGCATTCCGTCGGCACGGGCGTAAGGCGCCACGAGTTGCCCAAGCAGGGCGACAAGCAGCGCGGAGATATGTCGGAGCGATCTGGTAATCATTTTTTCGTTTGGGCCTCGATCCACTTACTGTTACGGACACGGTCACCCGGATACGAGACGACGTCGGTGATGACCATCTGATAGTTGGAAAAGCTGACGGGATACTCGAAGACCCACGGTTCCGACGTGTCTTTGGCCGCGTTCACTGTGTGCAGATCGCCCTTCACAAACAGCAGACCAAGTTTTTCGTCGAGGTCGAAGCCACGAGTGACGAAGTAGTAGCTTCCAAGCTCCCGTTGAGTGCGCAACGTCGCTACCTTGTCGTCAATCGCCTTGCTGACCTTTGTGTACGCGTCAGGTGAAAGGAATGGCTGAATGAAGTGTTTGATGCTCTCCGCGTTGCTCGGATTTACAGAGGCGAGCATTGTCGTGACGGCTACTACGATGGCCTGTTTGGCGCCGACATCCATACCGCTCTTCTCGATCTTTGCGCCGTTAGGCATTCCAGGAACTTGATTTACGATGATCTCGTTCGTGAAGAAGACCTTGATCGATAGCACCAACATGGCCGCAGCGATCAGTGCGACGGTGGCCGTGAGGCGTCTGTTATCTCTGCTGAGTTCCGCCAGCGACTTGTTCCGCGTTGCGATTTCCATGGACGATCCCTTTACTCTTCGGCGTCTGTGAGACGGGCTACGATCCTTGCCGAACCCGGATTGATAATTCGTGCATCGCCCGAGAATGCTTCCCGCTGCGATCTGAAGCCCTTCGAGTACTTTGCCAACCCGTACTTGTAGAGTTCGACGCGGATAAAGCCGGGTAGGCGCTGGTCGCGCCATTGGATGTATTGCTTGTTCGCGAAATAGCCCGCCAACGGGATGCCAAGGTACGCGCCGGTTCCCCATACCTTCCCCGCGACGAGCGCGACGAAGATACTCAGAATCAAGATGTAGGTGTCTTTGAATTCGACGCCCAAAAAGGCGCTTTCCGCGCCGCCCCATTTGGGAATGTGGAAGGTCTTACTCGACACGTTCGGCTCCTTCGTTCCAGCAAACCAAGTGTTCTTTCCAATCCAGAGAGTTGGCAAAGTTCGGCGTGGGAACGCACGTTCGGTCGCCAACGACGATTACCTTCGGCCAATTCAATTGGACGTTTTTATGCGACGACGCCCGCCTGACTACGGACTTCCGACGGGCGGCTTCAATCTCCGCGAGCTTTGCGGCTCGAACTCGGAACAGCGCATCCTCTTCCTGAGCACTGAAGAGCACGAAGTTCTGGCGGGGGACCTTGCCCAGAATGAATCGCTGGGTTCGCCTGCCGTCATCGATGCCATCCACCGAATAGACGTAAATGCCAGCATTCGGTGGCACGACGACGGCCGCGCCTCCCGAATACGGACCCTGCTTCGCAAAGGTCACTGACGAGCCTGTGGCAGCCATCGCATTACCGATGGTTGCAGTCGAAACCAACAAGATCAGTACGCCGTAGATTTTCATAAATTAAATTTTAATCTAAAAAAGACGTATTGAAATTAAAATTTGTTGCCGTATGTGTTGGTGTACACGCTCTTCGCATAGTCGCGTGCAGCCTGAATCTTTGAATCCTGTGCAAAGTATTTGAGGGCTTGCGCCAGACTGATATTTCCGGACACCTTCGAGTACTCACTTGCGGCCTCCCCACTTCCCCGAGCGACCACGAAGGTGGGGGCCGTTTTCACCTGGTACCTCCTCGTCAAAACGGGGTCTACGATCCATCTCCCCGGCTGCTTCGCACAGCAAATGTTGTTGATCTGAGCGACATATGCTTGCGTTGAGGTCAGCGTGTTATCGCCACCACTGAATCCAGTGAGCACGATGACGGAGCGCGACAGACTGGCCTCGCGTGCCAGCGCAATGACTGACTGCTGAGGCATGTCGGTCGAAATAAAGATGAACGTGTTCCATGGTGCGGTCATCGACTGGAGCAATGGCGCGTCTGCTTGCTGCGCATTGACCACGGTAGCGGCCAGCATCAGTGAAATAAGGCTGAGGAGCTTTTTCATGCTTGTTCTCTAGTTGGCCAATGACGTAGTCGCACAGCAATCTTTCCGCTGAAACACGATGTATCCGTAGTCTTTGTCCTGCGGCCGAGCTGCTCCCATTTCTTGAAATGGAAGCGGTCGTCCAATGGGTGTGCAGAGGTTGTCTGGGAAAGGGAAAACGCGGTTCGTTTTGTACTGGCGTTTGTCCATGACGAGCTGAGGAACACCCAAGGCACCGCACGAGTTGAGTGCTTCCTGGCCAGCCGTTGCTTGCCCTGCCCCTGCTGCGTGCAGCTTGGCGAACAGACGGGCAATCATCAGGTGCGATACCTGCTCCGGCGTATTTGCGATGGCCACGTTCCCATTGAGCGGATACATGGGCCCCCACGCCCCCGCAACCCAAAAGAGGATTTCCAAAGGGAATCCCACCGTCGCAGAGATAGCGTCCGGCAGTTCAGCCGCTACGCTGGGCACACCCGCGAACGGATATGCATAGGGGGTGAGCATCAGCGAAAGAGCATCGTCATTCCACGTCGGATCCGCCCAGCTGAGAAACGGCACGTCGAACGACCGATTGTCGAGGCACGGGTTGTTCACCACTACGCCTAACGCCGTCATGATGGGGTTCACATACTCATTGACATGCATGAAGGCAGACTTTCGCCTCCCTTTGAGAGCGCCTGTAGTCGTCTTCTCACCGCCGTATTCCGCGGCGTTGTATGGCGTATTGATATCAATCCCGCCAAGCAAGGGCATGCAGCCCGGCTTATTCGTTGTGTCCACCATGTAGCGCGGCTCCCATAGGGACACTGGTGTACCAACGCCCAAATTGTTGGCGCACACGCAGATTGGCGCGCCGCTCACGCCTGTGGAGTAGTCTTCGCTCGATCCGCCGAGGTTCACGAACCCCCCCATGATCGAAATCGGGAAGATGCAGTCGTAGCAGACGTCGGTGATGAGGTTTGGGAAGCTGCCATTGCACATCTGTTGAGATTGCGCTGTGCTGGTGATGCAAAGACCAGCAAGGACGGCCAGGATGATTCGGATGAGCTTCGTCAATTTGCTCCTCCCATTCCAAACTCGATTGCCAGTTTGTCCCCGCGCTGCGACAGGGCCACGGGCACTCTATTGATCTCGATGCCGTAGAGCATTGAGAGGCTGTTGATGATCATTTTTCGTTGGTCGAAATAGAACGGAACGCCCATCCCACCGTGCCATGGGACATCCCGGTACTTCACGCGTAAGGCATACGGGGAGCCAGCAGTAAGTACGATCTTCAAGGACTCGGTCTGGCTCCTTTTGATCGCATACGCAACCTGCCTCTGGTCGTTGCCGTCAATGAAGATCAGTCCCGTCGTTAGCGGCATGATCTTGAGAGGCTCGATGATCGTTCCGCGCTTTACGATGACCCGGCCAGTCTGATCTTTGTAGTCGCTGGGAATGGCGAACCTGAGTGAGCGCAATTCCGTCGCATTGGTGTAGTCGCTCTTGATACCGAGTGAGGCCGGGTTCTTGATCGAAGCTATCGTGCGATCCCGATAGTCTTGCCAGAAGCGGTCAAGTTCGCCGTTTGCTTGCTTCTTCCGCATTACGTCCTTCATCTGTTCGGCGGCATCGCGATCAAGGGTGTACGTTTGCGATTTGATGCCCAGATCTTCGGCGATTGCGATTGCGGTCGAGCAGACGGCAATGGCCGCAAGCAGCAGTTGCTTGAGGGGGATGGGTTTCATTGGAGCACCAACAAGGTGGGGCGCGACTGTTGCGCTTGGGATGGACTTCGAGCCCGGCTGGAGGGGGGCTGGATTGGATGCTTGATGTTCTCGTATGCACGCTTGACCAGCTTCGCGTACTCGTTCCTGGCGTTCTCCTTGTCCGGCTTAATGCCAGCGCCGTAGGCCCCAACAGCGCGCCAGGTGTTCCCATACATTCTGATGAAGTCGGCGAGCAGGACTGAAGCGACGTTGACATTGGTGCATGCGTCAAACAGATCGCGTTCGTAGATGCCGTACTTTCTCAGCCACCCTAGGTGGAACGGCATGATCTGCATCAGGCCGATCGCATTGGAGTCTTTGTTGACGACGTGTGGTCGGAAATTGGACTCCACTTTCCCGATCGCACGTAAGAGATTGACGTCCAAGTTGCGCTGCGCCGCAGCGCGAACAAAGCAATCGTCAATCCCTGCGTGAGCTGCGTTGAATGCGAGCGTCGCTAGTAACGCAGCGGCCGTGAGCAGCCGCTTCATGGGGCGCCCCGTCGTAACCCGGCCCTCGCAATCAAGCGGACCAGCGCGAAGGTACCGAGGGCGAGTTCCGTAGCTATCGCAGCGAAGAAAAGGTAGAACGCCGACGCCAGAAAGAACGGAGCGACAGGCCCCATGCCACTGGCGGTGGCAAGCATGAACATGCCTGTTGCGACCAGTGCGACAGCCGCCACATGGATCGCCGTGTTGGGGCCACGTGTCGACAAGGATTCGAGGATGAGGCGAACGTTCATTTCTTTGCCCCCTTCAGCGCCGTGTGTGACTTCGCAAGCTGCGCTTCGATGCGTTCTGCCGGCACTGCACCGGGAATCAACGCACCATCTTCGAACACCAGCGCGGGAGTCCCGGCAATTCGCCACTTTTCTCCGAGCGCGAGATTTCGAGCAATGGGGTTTGCGCATACGGGCTGCACGGGTTGCCCGTGATTGCGCAAGTAATCACGCCAAGACGCCATCAACTGGCCAGGAGCGGCGAGCTTGGCGAGATCTTGGTAATCGCGCCACGCCTGTGCCCGGTCCGCTTGACACCAGATCGCTTCTGAAACACCAGGTGCGTTGGGGTGAAGTTGAGCCAGTGGAAACGGGAAGATGTAGATGGTCACGTCGGTGAGCTGGCTGAGGCTGCCTTCGAGCGACCGGCAGTACGGGCAATCGGGATCGGAGAAGACAAACAGACGGCGGGAGCCGTTGCCGAATTTGATGGCATCGTTGAGATCGAGCTGCGACACGTCGAGCTTGGGCCGACTTTCTTCGCTCTTCGCTTGAAGGGCTGCTGTCAGCGACCGGTTGTTCTTCAGGTCTACGACATTCCCTGCAATCAGGATCGACATATCGTCGCGGACGAAATAGATCTCCCCCCCCTTCACTACTGAGTAGAAGCCGGGGAATGCCCGCTCAATTTTCGCGCCCTGCGCAGCGGGAAATTTCTTGACGAAATCCTCTTTGAAGCCCGCATGCGAGCTGAGTGCGTAGGCGCAGCAAACCGACGCTGCTAAAAATTTCCAGAGAGTTCGCATATCTGTTTATTCCTTGGTGAGTTTGACGTGGTGCTGCGCGGCACGCCCAGTGCCTGCCTTGCTGTTGGAACTTTCGGATTCGTGGTTTGGCAGCGACTGCTGATCAAACCTGCTGGGCGTAGTTGTTGAAGATCACCAGGCCGTAGAACAGCACGACCAGTGAAAGGCAAACGGTGAATTCGAGTTCGTAAACGCCCTTGTGCTTCCGCCAGTAGAGGAACCAAACGGCAACGGCAGCCATCGTGGCGAGCTTGATCAAGGACACCGCGAGGCTGAAGCCGATGAACCGACCGAGCCAGACAAGGAGGTCATTCGCCTCCGTCGAGGTTGGAGGGGCGGTGAGCGTGCTGTGCCAATCGAGTGCTTGAAGGACGGCAATCATCGCGAGAAGGACAGGTGTGCGATTTTTAATTGCTGTCTGAACCGCCTGACTAAGTTTCATTGACGACCCCGGCTGATGTTTCCCATCTGGTACGTTTCTACGTTTCGCTTTTTTAAATTATAATCTGTTCGACGCGATAGTAACTCAACATGTTGCACAGCTGCAACCCGCCACTGTGCCCTCCATAAACTGATACGGAGTAGAAAACATTGGAGCTCGAAAAGATTCGATATGTGCCGTTAGATGAACCTGACAGGGCGCGCGTCCAGGAAAGTGCCATCGAGTCAGCACAGTCCGCACCCGAGAGGTTCATTCAGGCCTATGTAGAAGACGTTCGGTCGTTTGGTGGCCGGTATGTCTCGGCTGATCTATTTAAGGAGACGTTTTCGGATTACAGTGAATCGCCGGCGGCTCGGAATCGGTACAACATACCTGTTCACAACACTGCGGCCGTCCTGTCTTCCGCATTGTTTTCGCAGAATCTTGAGCGAGCACGGGAGGAAGGTCGGGACACGGTTTACTTCTTGACCGGTTCGCCGGGGGCCGGAAAGACGTCGATGGTGCTCAAGGAGAATGAGCTACCCCGGAACGCGCACGAGTTGTTTGAGGGACAGATGTCGTCTTTCGACACGAGCGTGGCGAAGATTAGGCAAGTATTGGAAGCGGGATTTCGGGCAAACATTATCGTGGTGCATGCACGATCGGAAGATGCTCTGGAAAACACGCTTCGACGGTTTTACGAGGAGGGGCGAGGTTCCCCGATCGCCACAATAGCCAAGATTCAAGGTGGCCTTCCGCAATCGTTGGATCAGTTAGGTGCTCACTTCGGTAACGATTTGGCGCTGGATATTATCGATGTCCGAGATCGAGCCAATCCTGTTCATCTACGTGGGTTCGAAAATGTTTCAGTTTTGAGATCTGAGGGTACAAATGAGCAAATCCAAGAACGACTCCTTGCCGCAATCGAGCACTACCGGAGTACCGGACGAATCAACGACGAAGCCTACCGACAAGCAGCAGGACTCGTCCCGCGCGATTACCGAGCAATGGATCAGCAACGCCATGCGCGGTATCAAGGAGATGAACGAGAACGAGCAGTCGCGCCAGGAGGTCGCGAAGCGGCTGTTCTGAACGGCGCCCATAACAAGGAGCATGGCGATGGGCGCCAACCGCTTCATCCGGTTCGGATCACCGATTCGAGTAAGGCGGGATCGCAGATTGTCGGCAAAGTTATCGAAGTGACAGACGAGCATGTGCTCGTACAGACAGGTAAGAGTGACGCGGTGCGGTTCGACAGATCTGAACTCAGCCGGGAAGTTACCGCCGGGCAGAGGATTTCCCTCGAGTTTAAGGCGCTTGAGAGGGATCGCCCGAACGAACGCTCTGCGCATTCGCGCGAGATTCAGTCCGAGCTTGGCGACACCAAGCAAATCACACTTAAACGAACTCAGGATCGCGGCTGACCCATCCACCGATGCCGGCGGTTAGTAACCTCTGTTCGGCGTCATAGCATTGTGAGCGACAAATGCAACGATTCTCTATCGACGGCCGTGAGTTTTCTGAGGACGATCCGGCGCTGCAAGCGGCACTGGCGCGAGTTCACCAGACAAAGACACGCCCGCTGTGCTTATGCGCGACGCCGGCGCAGCCTGGAATTCCCATGTACGTGTCAAAGGTCTCCGGGCACTTTCAGATCAAGCGCATGCCAGAGTCGGGGCCAGAACATTCTCCCGACTGTGACTCCTACGAACATCCCCCGGAGTTAAGTGGACTTGGGGAGGTTCTGGGGCACGCGATCAAAGAAGACGTCGACGATGGCACGACTATGCTCAAGCTCGACTTCGCACTGAATAAGATCGTCGGCAGAGCCCCGCCAGCGCCTTCAGAATCGGAGCCGGGCAGCGTGAAGGCGGACGCGTCAAAGCTGACGATCCGCTCGCTGCTGCACTTCCTGTGGGATGAGTCTCGCCTTTCTCATTGGAATCCTGCAATGAGTGATAAACGGAGTTGGGCGACGGTCTACAAGTACCTGACTCAAGCCGCGCAGGGGAAGTTTACGAAAGGGCTCCACCTTCCGTCTGCGCTCTTCATCCCGGAGCCCTTTTACGTGGATCGCAAGGAGGCTATTGCGCAGCGGCGGCGGGCTTTCTTTTCCCATACGGATAAATCGGACCGGCCGGGGCAAAAGCTGTTCATCGTCATCGGAGAGGTCAAAGAAGTCACCGGGGCACGATACGGCAAGAAGATGGTGCTCAAACAAATGCCGGACTTCTTTTTCATGATCAGCGAGGGGTTAAACCAGCGCCTGAAGGTATTCAGTGACGAGGTGAGCTTGTGGAACGCATATCCCGAGATCCACCTCGTGACCATAGCAACGTTCAGCCTCGACAGCAGTGGAGTCGCCCACATAGAAGAAATGGCGCTGATGGTAACCACTGAAAAGTGGATCCCCTTTGCGAATGTTGACGAAAAGACCCTGGTCGATGGTTTTGTCGAAGACGGGCGACGCTTCGTCAAGGGGCAGAAGTACAACTTGCCCTCCTCCAAGCCTCTGGCCAGCGTCATCCTGAGTGATACGAAGCCGAAGCAGACAGCCATCTATCTTGTACCGTCAAGTCCATCGGACGACTACATGGCAGCACTGAACGACCTGACCTCTAACGAGAAGCTAGATCACATTCGCTGGGCTCTTGGTGACGTTATGCCGAGTATTCCGCCGGCGGGTGTCGGCACCGTGACCTCTTGAATGTGGGTCAGCCGCTTAGTAGCTTCAGGAGCCGACAATTGAACGAAACACCACTGGAATCGCTGCAATCAGCAGCCACACGTGACGATCGAGCGCTACAGATTTGGACCCCCACTGGCGCATTAGCGCCTA